>CAYHWZ010000177.1:0-5647 GCA_964359975.1 uncultured Elusimicrobia bacterium
GAGGAGAATGTTTGCAGCCGGGCAGGACGCTCTTTGGGTCAGCCCGGACAGCGGGGCGAACTGGGAGGAAGTGAACATGCTTTTTCCTCCGTCGGAAACCGCGGATATCTGCTTTGACCCGCACAATTTCAAGCGGATATTCGTGCTGGAACGGTGGGGAAAATTGATTGTTTCCGATAATGGCGGCACAGTGTGGGATTATCGTCCTCTTTCTTTTGACCCGCAGTCAAAAGGTGTGGAACTGCGCTCGGTTTCCGTCGGCGCAAACGGCGAAGTCGCGGTGAACACTTCGCACGGGTGGACAATGTCCAAAGACACCGGCAAGACTTGGGACGATTCGCGTTTGCAGATGGAGCATCCGTCCATTCACCGGCTGGTGCTCAGCATTCACAACGGATATTTTTTCGGGCCGAGGTTTGTGTGGCTGTATGATTTTGCGGCAGCGGCTTTGCTCGTGCTGATTGTAACAGGTTTCGTTCTGTGGAAACAGGGGCGGTCCGTCGGATGAAAAAATGGTCATGGGTTTGTCTGTGCTTTCTGTGCGCTGTGTCCGTGCAGGCCGCGACAGTTACGCGCATGAGACAAGTGATGGGCACTCTGCTCGAAATCAGTGTGGAATCAAAGGACAATGCCGCGGCGGAACACGCCGTGTCTGCCGGGTTCGATGAGGTGGAGAGGTGGGACTCAATCCTGTCCAATCATAAGGAGGATTCCGAACTTTCGCAGCTCAACAGCAATCCCAGACAAGGTGTTGTGTCCGACGATATGTTCCATTTTGTTTCAACTGCGCGGTATTGGTCGGAACGTACCAACGGGGCCTTTGACGTCACTGTGGAACCTCTCACCCGTCTGTGGCATTTGAGAGAGAGAACTCTGGACCGTATACCCGCTAACAAAGAAATCGCAGCAGCGCGCGCGCTTGTGGGGTACCGGTACATCGCGGTTTCGTCGTCGGCGCATTCAGTTTTGTTTTCTTTCGACGGAATGGGGCTGGACACAGGAGGGATAGGCAAAGGATACGCATTGGACCGCGCAATGGAAAAAATGAGAAATTTTGAAATGGAATCCTGCACGCTCAATTTCGGCGGTCAAATCCTGCATTGGTCCGCTGAACGGCGCGTGTTTGAAGTGGGCGTGAAAAATCCGGTATCGCCCGGCAATCTGTACAAAACTTATCAGGTGAAATCACCGTTCAGTCCTTTTTCATTTTCAACCAGCGCAAATTATGAGCGGTACGTGACTGTTTCGTCGGGGATTGTGCGCGTCGGACATATCCTGGACCCAAGGACCGGCAGGCCAGTGGACAACGAAATCCTCAGTGTCACCGTGATTTATCCCGACGGTACCGGCGCGGATGTGATGGCCAAAGCAGTTTTTGTGAACGGACGCGAACGCGGGCAGGCATTCATAGATTTGAACCGGAGCGCCGCAGCGCTGATTCTATATAAAGGTCCCGGCGGTCAACTGATGGAACAAGTCAGCGCAAATTGGAAAAAATGGTGTTTAGCCAAGGAGGCAAAACCCTGATGTTGCAGACAACGGAAAATTTAGACAAAAGCACAGCGTCGGCGCAAATGCTGGCGCTGGTCGGCAATCCTAATGTCGGTAAATCTGTCATTTTTGGACGGTTGACAGGGCGGTATGTGACAGTGTCCAATTATCCCGGCACCACCGTGGACGTGTCGCGCGGGACCGGATGGTTCGGCGGTTCTCAGTCGGAAGTGGTGGACACGCCGGGCATCCTTTCGCTTTTTCCGCGTTCGGAAGATGAACGCGTCACGCGTGATTTGCTGCTCCGGGAAAGACCTCACACTGTTGTGCAGGTTTCCGACGCCAAAAATCTCCGCCGCAGTCTCCTTCTCACGCTGGAACTTGCGGAACTGGGTCTGCCCATGGTGCTGGCGCTCAATATGTCCGACGAAGCCCGCGCGCGCGGGATTGAAGTGGACGCGGAACGGCTTTCAAAAATAATCGGTATTCCCGTGATTGAGACTGCGGCCGTGACAGGCGAAGGTATGGCGGATCTCCGCCGCGCTATTTCCAAAGCATGTGTCCCGACTCTGCGCACAAAGTATCTGTCGGAAGTTGCGGAATCGTACGGGCGTGTATCGTCGCTGTTTCCGGAAAATATTCTGCGCAAAGGAGCGGCAGTCCCGTTTGCCGCCAGGAATTTTGCCGCGCAGACTGTATTGCAGGGAGACCTGTCGGTCTGGCCCACCCTCAATATTGTGCTCGGTTCATCGGCCGAAAAACTGAAGGCGCGCTGTCTTGAAGAAGTGAAATCAATCAGCGTAAAATTTGCCCGGCCTGTGAGTTTGCTGGCTATGGAATCCCGACAGCAGACTGCCCGTGAAATCTCGGCTGAAGTCACCGAAGTCACCGGCGCTATCCAGTCCACCTGGGCGCAGAAATTCGGACGATGGAGTATGCGTCCCTGGCCCGGTTACCTGATTGCGGCCGCCGTGCTTTTTTTGATGTACGAGTTTGTCGGAGTGTTCGCGGCGCAGACTCTGGTGGAACTGCTCGAGGACGGTCTCTTCGGAAAAATACTGAACCCAGCGGTCACGCGCATCGTGGAATTCGCCATACCCGTCAAGTTCCTGCAGGAAATGATCGTCGGCGAATACGGTGTGTTCACCATGGCCATCACTTACGCGCTGGCTTTGATATTTCCCATTGTGTCCGCATTCTTTTTGTTTTTCGGTGTGCTGGAAGATTCAGGGTACCTGCCGCGCCTGGCGGTGATGCTGGACAGAATGTTCCGCGTGATGGGTCTGAACGGCAAGGCGGTGCTTCCCATGATACTCGGACTCGGATGTGATACTATGGCCACGCTCACCACGCGCGTGCTGGACTCGAAAAAGGAAAAAATCATTGTTGCCACTCTGCTGACTTTGAGTGTGCCATGCTCGGCACAGTTGGGCGCGATGCTTGGAATGATAGCGGGTCTGTCGTGGAAAGTTATGGCTATCTGGATTGGTGTTGTTGTCGGTACCATGGTCGCGGTCGGGTGGAGCGCCGCACGTATACTGCCCGGAGCGCGGTCGCCTTTTGTGATGGAAATACCGCCTATCCGTATACCGCAGTTCGGCAACCTGCTCAAAAAAATCCGCGCGCGTCTGGTCTGGTACCTGCGCGAGGCAGTGCCGATGTTCATGCTCGGTACGGTGCTGCTCTTTTTGGCAAGTAAAATAGGTCTGCTGGAACTGGTGCAAAAGGCCGCGGCTCCTGTGGTGGTCAATTTTCTCGGTCTGCCGGAACGCGCCGCGGAATGTTTTATCATCGGATTTTTGCGCAGAGATTACGGCGCCGCCGGATTTTTCTTTATGAAGCAGAACGGGCTCATGTCCGCGGCGCAGGTGACGGTAGCGCTGGTGGTCATCACACTTTTCATGCCGTGCATAGCCCAGTTTTTTGTTACAATTAAAGAACGCGGGCTCAAGACCACTTTATGGATTGCGGGATTTGTGATGAGTTTTTCCCTGCTCGTCGGAGGATTGGTGAACTGGATTCTGAAAATCGGAATCATCACTCTGTATGAGTCAAAAATGACAGCGCAAAAAAAGTATCCCATACCCACTCAGGAACAGGAAGATATCGAGGAAGCGCTCGGTGTCATCTGGCACAAGTTCGAAGACGGTGTGCTCGATAAAAAAAGCATACTGCCTGTGATTGAGGAAGGTGTGCACAAAGATATTTATCAGAACCTTCTGGCAAAAGGTTTTGCGATCGAGCAGGGCGATACTATTCGGCTTAGCCCGCAGGGTGAACAGCTTGCCAAAGATGTGACCCGCCGCCATCGGCTTGCGGAACGGCTCCTTTCCGACGTGCTCGCGCTGTCCAGTCACGCCATTGATCCGAATGCGTGCAAACTGGAACATATCATCTCGCCGGAAGTCGAAGAATCCATCTGCACTCTGCTCGGCCACCCTCAGCAGTGTCCGCACGGGTCCGCCATACCGCGCGGTTCCTGCTGTGACAAAGTGAACGAAACTCTGGAACCTATCATCGTCTCCATGGACAAACTCGAGCCCGGTTCCAACGCGTCCATCGCCTATCTTCTGCTCCAAAATCATCCGGACCTTCATAAACTGCTCGCGCTGGGTTTGGTGCCCGGCACTGTCTTCAGTCTGCACCAGACTTTTCCCGGCTACGTGATTGAAATCGGCGAAACCACGCTTGCGCTGGAAAAAGAGATCGCGGAAAAGATCTTCGTCCGACGTCTAAGTTGAAAATACTCTTTTATCTGCCCGCCCTGCTCAGCGCAATATTATTGACGCTGAGCTATCTGCCTTTTTCTTTCGGCGCGCTCATTTACGTTGCGCTGGTGCCGGTACTCTGGTCGCTTGGCCGATGCCGCACTGCGAAAGAATCCGCCACATTGATGGGCGTGTGCGGCGCGGTGTTCTTTGCGGCGACGCTTTTCTGGTTCACTAAAGTGTTCGGCGTGTTTGCTGTCAGTCTTTATTTTCTTCTTGCGCTTGTATGGTCTGTGTTCGGTTACTTTTACTTTGTGCTCAAGCAGAAGAGCAAACTCTGGCTGGTCCCGGTATTGTGGACCGGACTTGAATTTTTTCGGTCAGAAGTCTGGTACTTTGATTTTCCGTGGATGACGCTCGGGTTGTCCCATCATTCAGATTTTTCATTTTCCGCATTGCAGTCCGCAAGTCTGTGGGGTATATACGGGACCGGGTGCATCATATTCATCATCAATCAATGCCTGCAGGAGTCGCTTTCAAACGGCGCCGCACGGAAGCGGATAGTATGCGCAATGTCGGCGCTTTTGCTGGCCTGCGCGCTGGTGCCAGCGGTGTCGAGATACGAACGTGCCTGTGCCGCAAAAATCAACAGCGGCCCATCAATCAAAGTGTTACTGGTCCAGAGCGAAGATTACACGCTGGACGAACTGGAACGGCTGACGACCCAATCAAAATTCAGCGGCGGTCTGATACTTTGGCCCGAATACCAGGTCCCCATCCTGCCCGGTGAACGGCTCCGTGCGGAGATTTTCAGAAGGATGTCCGATATCGCAAAGAATGCGAACAGCTTGCTTGTCGCCGGATGCGCGGAATTCGTAAATCCGGGCAAAGGTTCCACGCGGGAAAAAGTGCACAACTTTGCCGCTGTCTTTAATCCTGACGGTACGATTGCCGGGACTTACACCAAAAGGCGGCTCATACCCTTGATGGAAAAGTTTGTAGTTATGAAAGGAAAATCCAGCCAGCCTGTGCCGGTTGCGCAGGGAAAGCTGGGGATAGCAATTTGCTATGACATGGATTTTACCGGCACGTTCGTGGACCTGTCCCGGCAAGGTGCGGAGTTCGTGGTCGTGCCCAGTCTGGATCCGGTGCGGTGGGGAAAACCTCAGCATTTACAGCATGCATCGCTCGCGCGTGTGCGGGCCGTTGAATCAAGAAAGTGGGTGGCAAGAAGCTGTTCCAGCGGACCGTCGCAAGTTGTGGACCCGTTGGGACGCGAAATTGCGCAGACTCAGTTCGCCGAAACAGTCACGCTGGAAAGTTACGCTGCATTTGTTCAGGGCCGCACGATTTACCACAGATATTTGTGGCTGTTCCCCTGGCTGTGCACATTGATTGCCGCCGGCATTATCATCCAATATCTATTCGTTAAAGCGAGGTCCGCTCAT
>CAYHWZ010000178.1:0-5646 GCA_964359975.1 uncultured Elusimicrobia bacterium
GTGCCGATAGCCCAGACCGGTTCGTATGCGACAACCAGTTTGGCGGATTCCTCAGCAGAAAGACCGCTGGCGCCGTTGCGGACCTGCCGTTCCACGACCTTAAATTGTTCATTCTTCTCACGTTCCTGAAGAGTTTCGCCGACGCAGACAATGGGCACCAGCCCGTGGCGGAACGCGGCCTTCATCTTCTTGTTGACCCACTCGTCGGTCTCGCCGAAATATTGCCTGCGCTCGGAATGACCCACAATGACATAAACGCAGCCCGCATCTTTGAGCATGGCGCCGGAAATCTCACCGGTGAACGCGCCTTCAGTTTCCCAATGCAGATTTTGCGCGCCGAGCTTGATGGGCGATCCGCGCAGGATTTCGTTGACCAGCGCCAGCGACGGCGTAGGCGGACAGACCAGAATTTCGCGGCCGGTCGTATCGGAACAGAATTGTTTGAGTTCGTTGACTAAAGTGACGGATTGGGAAACAGTCTTGTGCATCTTCCAGTTTCCCGCGATGAGCGGTGTGCGGCTTTTCACAGGCAGGTGTGCCTCCTCTGGTTGTTGTTTATGTTTTGAGGATTTGGCCAGCAGTTCCGGATGACGGTCCAGGAACTCTTTCGCCAGGGGAGTGAGTTTATCGTCGGGTCCGACGCGGACCAGATTCCCTGCGCGAAATGTGGCCAAAATGGCCTCATACGTCAAATAGTGCGGCATGAAAACGGTGCATGGACGAGCGTTTTATTATAGCACATCGGCTTGGCTGGAGTCAATGGTGTGGGTGAAAGGGTAGTAGAGGAGTTTGCGGGCGTTACAACCCGCCTTTTTCTATCATGTCGCCTTCCATCAGGCCGCTGAAGCTCTCTTTTTCTGACGGGTCGGATTGGGGTTCGAGGAGATGCTGGATGCCGCGCACCACTTTGGCCGCGTCGTACGGTTTGAGCCAATAGGCGTTTACTCCGAATTTCCTTGCTTTCTCAATGTTCTGCGGTTCTTTGGAAGAAGTGAGGATTGCGATGGGCATGTTGGCGTAGTTCGGATCGCGGCGCACTGCCACGAGCACGGCCCACCCGTCCATTATAGGCATACTTAGATCTGTCACCATGAGGTCGGGCTTGTTGGCTCGCAGTTTGGTTACGCCCTGCCGGCCGTCGTAGGCCAGGTCTACAATGAACCCTTTCACCGAAAGCAAAATTTTGAGTGTGTCCGCGGCATCGATGTCGTCTTCTAAAATGAGAATTCTTTTGGCCATAATATTACCTCGTTGACTGCACTTCCCTGCGTCCTTCCAGCGCCTGAGACAATGTGATTTCGTCGGCGAATTCGAGTTCCACCCCGGCAGGCAGACCCTGCGCCAGGCGGCTCACTTTAACAGCGCCATGCCCGTTTGACCCGATGGAATCCTGCGGCGCGCGGAGCTGGAGTTGCTTGGCAATAAAATCGCCGGTGGTTTCGCCTTCCATATCCGTGCTGAGAGCGAGGATGAGTTCGCGGACGGTTCCGCTTTCAATCCGGTTGAAAAGGTCGAGTATACGCAAATCCTGCGGACCGACACCGTCGAGCGGGGAAAGCGCTCCGCCCAGCACATGGAACACTCCGCTATAGTTCCGCACGCGGCTCAAAGCAATGACATCCTTGGTTTCTTCCACCACGCAGACCAGCCCTCTGTCGCGCGCCGAATCGCTGCAGATGCGGCACGGGTCAGCGTCGTCCAGGTACCCGCAGGTGGAGCAGGGATGCACTTTGGAGTGCGCGGTGAGAATGGTTTCCATAAAAGAGTCCACCTGTTCCTGCGGCCATTTGAGGATGTGGAATGCGATGCGCTCGGACATCCTGGGCCCGACGGACGGGAGAGCGCGGAGCACGGCCAGCAACTTTTCCAGTGATTCCGGACGCGCTATCATGGTTTTTCCTCATAACATCCCAAGGTACAACCATTTCTTCGCTGAAGCTCGGTCATGGGGCGGAATCCTGCATGCGGGTCAGTTTACCCGGAAAGACTTTGACAAATGTTTTCAGTCCTTCATCTTCGATGGGAGTGTTGTCTTTGGGCATGAGGGACTCTTCGGCCACCTCAAAAAATTGTTCGTCGGTTGCGGAGGGGTCCGGCGCTTGTTCCAGAGCGGGTTGGGGGGCGGATTCCTCGTCAATAGCTTCAATTTCATCTTCGGCAGGTACAGGCGCGGCAGGTTTGGGATTGCCGACTTTCAGTTCCACCAGAATGTCCTTGCCGAACTGGTTGCGGAGCAGGGGCAGGAGGTCGGACATATAGCGGTTGACACTGCTCATCCAGAAATCTTTCGGGAAAATCAGTTCCACTTTATTTTTGTTCATGCGGGCTTCGGCGGTTTCAAGACCGCGTGAAAGGAACGGTTTGGTTTCGCGCACAATACCAAGCACGCGGTGCCACCCGAAAAGAAAATTGTTGCTGCTTGAATCTGACTGCGATGCCGGCGGGGGAACTGCGGCCGAGGGCTTTGTTTCCGCCGGAACAGGGGCTTGAACTTTGGCTTGAGGTATCGGCGATGGCACAGATACGGGCGCAGATTCGGCGCTGCGGATGGGCGCGCGCGGAGAGGACTGCTCAATTTTTTGCGGCGCGGTGAATCCTGCGCCTCCGGCGGAGAGACGCTCGATGCGGCTGATGATTTCTTCCGGGTTCATGGCCGGGCGGCATATCCAGACAGCGTAGGATTCGAGTACCAGCCGCGGCATATCGTTCCACCGCATTTGTTCGGCGCATTTGGTGAGCACCTGCGAAATCCGCAGGAGCGATTCGATGGTGAGTTCGGATTCCGCGGATTTTGTGCCAGCGGCTGATTTTTGCGGGTCGGCATAACCGCACTTGTGGATGAGCATCTGCCGGAACCGTTCGCGGAGTTCTTTCAGAAAATACGAAAGGTCAAAACCTTCCTGCGAAACTTTGCCGATGATATCCAGCACGGATTTGGGGTCTTTTTGCGAAACAGCGAGGACAAAACCGTCGAGCACCTGTTCGTTGACCACGCCGAGCGTTTCCTCGATGGACGCGGCGTCGATATTTTTGCCCTTGTCCGCGTTTTTCCCTGAAGAGAACTGCGTGACAGACTGGTCGAGGAGCGAGAGCGCGTCGCGGAGCGAACCTCCGGCTGCACGGGCGAGAATGGCAAGCGCATCGTCGTTGACCGGGATTTTTTCCTGTGCCGCGATCTGTTTGAGCGCGGTATGGATTTCCGTTTCCGAGAGAGAGAGGAAGCGGAACCTCTGGCAGCGCGAATAAATGGTTTTCGGGATTTTGTGGAACTCGGTGGTGCAGAGGACGAAAGTGACATGCGCGGGCGGCTCTTCCAGAGTTTTCAGCAGAGCGTTGAAACTATGCGTGGAGAGCATGTGGACTTCGTCAATGATGAATATTTTGCGCCGGTCGCGGACAGGAGCAAAATGGACAGTGTCAATGACAACTTCGCGGATATTGTCCACCTGAGTGTGGCTGGCCGCGTCAATTTCGAGCACGTCAATGCAGATACCCTGGGCGATTTCCGTGCAGGACGGACATTCGTTGCAGGGTTCGGCGCTGTTTTTGGATTTTTTGGGTTTGTGACAGTTGAGCGCTTTGGCGAAGATGCGAGCGGACGTGGTTTTACCCGTGCCGCGCGGACCGGAAAAAAGGTACGCGGGCGCGATTTTGTCCGAAACGATTGCCGACTGCAGGATCTTTGCCGTAGTGGATTGACCGGTAAGATCAGCAAACGACTGCGGCCTGTACTTTCTGGCCAGAATAAGATAAGACATGATTTTAAGAACTAAAATTGGTGGAGATGAAGGCCTCTTTTCCTATAACATCATACGAATCGGCACTTCCTCGCTGAAGCTCGGTCGGCCGTTTTCCAACAACAGCATATGAAGACGGCACTTCCTCGCCGAAGCTCGGTCGGAATTTGAACCCTCGACCTTTCCGTTGCGAACGGAACGCTCTCCCAGAAAATTGGTGGAGATGAAGGGATTTGAACCCTCGACCTTTCCGTTGCGAACGGAACGCTCTCCCAGCTGAGCTACATCCCCAATACAAAGTACGGCGAAAAATCAATATGTTGGACGGGAGAGGATTCGAACCTCTGTAGGGCGAAGCCCGCAGGTTTTACAGACCTGTGCCTTTAACCGCTCGGCCACCCGTCCCTCCTGCTGAAAATACTATAATTTATCAGGGGAATTTTCAAATATCAAACGGTAATTGTCTCCACTGATTTTATCTCGGTAGCTGCCGGGTAGCTCTCCTCTCTGCCTAACAGTTGAATTGCAAACTGTTTATGGTCTGGCAAGAGGTGGGCATAGCGCATGGTCATTTCCAACGAGCTATGGCCGAGATAATATTTGATCGTCAGCAAATCAACCCCTTTCATGGCCAGAATGCTTGCAAAAGTATGCCTCAAATCATGAAAACGGAATCCTGAAATATTAGCTTTTTTCAAGGCATACTCAAATTCATGTCGGAGTTTGCCATACCTCGTCAAAGGATTGCCATTATTATCGCAGAAAACATATGGACTATTCTTTGGCAGAGTGGACAAGCATTCCAAAAGTTGAGGGTGAATCGGAAGATCCCGAGCCTTGCCACTCTTTGTATTACTCACATGGATTGTAGCATTTTCCAAATTTACATGCTCCCATTTTAAGTTCAATATTTCACCCTGACGCATGCCTGTTTTCAGGGCAGTAAGAATAATAGGCTTCAAGAAGTCAGAGCAGGCTTGGAATAGTTTATATCTTTCTTCGATTGTAAGACACCGTTCCGCTCTCCTTTCTTCTGTGAAAAACCTTATTTTACCACTTTGAAACGGGCTATTATTCGCCATATCCCAAACAATGGCTTTATTATGACAGAAACTTAAAAGAAGCGAGAGTAATTACTTTTGCGCGAAAAGAGAAAATGATCGCACAAAACCCAACAATAAGAATTGTTGAATTCCAAACAATCATAGCAAGTGCGTGTGAAACGGGAGATTATGCTTGGGTTCTAATTAATGAAGGTAAATCTTGGGGTAGCAGAAGCAAGCAGAAAAGGACCTTCCAGTATTTAAATAGAGACGGGAAGGTATTGTGGGAAAAAAGGGGCATAATCAATGCAACACTTTCTGATGACGGAAAGGTTGTTCTGCTTGCAGAAGGAGACACAGAAAAATTGGAAACTGAGCATGCCAGCGATTCCATTCCTTACTTCGCTAAAGTGTATGACTTAACAGGTCGGGAGATTCTAAAAGTCAAGGAAGGAGAATTACAAACAGAACGGTCATTTAAGCTCACTCGCAACGGAAAATATGGTTATGTTGATATATTGGTTGATGGAGAAGTAGAGTCTAATGAAAAAGGGCAGCCGTACAGACCAAAAATTCACAACATGGTTTTCTTCGATATTCAGCACAATAAGAAATTTATATGGGATGAAAAACCAGGCTTGCAAGGAGAAATTGATGAGGATGGAACCTTCAAAGTGGTTGAGGTTAAGTTGTGGTCTGAACCTGGTCCGAGGAAACCTATAAAAAGAATAACCAAAGATGTTTTCAGTAGCAAATTTTAGAGAGTAGGGGACACTCATATATAGTTATTTGTGCCAAGTTTTGGATACTTGAATACTGCAACTTCCACTAAAAAGTGTAGTATTTAATTGCACTCCCACTTTCAC
>CAYHWZ010000179.1:0-5627 GCA_964359975.1 uncultured Elusimicrobia bacterium
GGAAAAATCAAATCCTGTCCCCCGCCGTGAATATCGAAACTCTCGCCAAGCAGATCCATGGACATAGCCGAACATTCTATATGCCAGCCGGGACGCCCTTTTCCCCACGGAGAATCCCACGCAGGTTCGCCGGGTTTGGCCGCTTTCCACAAGGCAAAGTCCATCGGGTCTTTCTTTTTCTCGTCAATATCAACACGCGCACCGGCTTCCATCTCGTCGAGCGCACGCTTGGAAAGTTTACCGTACCCCTCAAATCCGCGCACAGAAAAAAACACATCCCCGCCCGCAGGATACGCGCGTCCGCGGTTCACAATCTGTTCCACCAGCTTCACAATCTGCGGGATATACTGAGTGACTCTCGGATACGTGTCCGCGCGCTGCACATTCAGACGGTCCATCCGCTCAAAATATCCAGCGATGTGTTTTTCCGCAAGCGCAAGCGGGTCAGTTTTCAGTTCCGCACCGCGCGCAATGATTTTATCGTCAATATCTGTAAAATTCTGCACGAACCGCACCGCATACCCGGCGCTTTTGAAAAATCTCCGCACTGTGTCAAACAGCACATAACATCGCGCATGCCCCAGATGAGTCTCGTCATAAGGCGTAATGCCGCAGACATACATCCGCACTTTGCCGGGTTCGGACGGTTCAAAAACTTCTTTCCGCCCCGTAAGCGTGCTGTGAAATTTTATAGCAATCACTGTTTCACCATCGCCACAGCATAGCTGGCCATGCCTTCCTTGCGTCCGATGAATCCCATTCCTTCGTTCGTGGACGCTTTCACTCCGACGGAGGAAACCGGGATTTTCAGCGCGCGCGCGATTTTCGCCTTCATTTCAGGAATATATTTTGCCAGCATCGGCGCGTCCGCGATGAGCACAGCGTCCAACTGCTGAACGCGCATTTTCTTGCGCGCCAATATTCTCCGCGTCTCCTCCAAAAACAGCAGACTCGAAACGTTCTTCCAGCGCGGGTCTTTGTTGGAAAAGTGCGAGCCGATGTCCGGCAGTCCCGCCGCGCCCAGTATACTGTCCACAACCGCGTGCAATATCACGTCCGCGTCCGAGTGTCCTTCCAGCCCTTTCGTATGCGGCACTTTGACTCCGCCGAGCATCAGCGCTCTGCCGCGCACCAGTTTGTGGGCATCGTATCCGATTCCGACTCTCAGCATTTGATTTTCCTCCGCAGATTTTTGGCCAGAGATTCCGCCATCAGCATATCGCCGGGCGTGGTGATTTTAATATTTTCGTAAGAACCCTGCACAATCCGCACTTTGTGTCCGGCAAGTTCAAGAATGGATGCGTCGTCGGTAGGAATGCCCGCTTGCGCAGTTTTCCGTCCGCGCAGAATGATCTCTTCCGCCAAATCGCGCCGGAACACCTGCGGCGTCTGAGCCAGCCAGCACTCAGAGCGCGGCATTGTCTTCTTGATGAAAAGTTTGTCGGAAACAAGTTTCAGTGTGTCTTTGCACGGGACTGCGAGAATGGCGGAACCTGTCTTCTGCGCGCCGCGAAAACATTGTTCAATGAGTTCCGGTTCCGTAAACACGCGTGCACCGTCGTGGATTCCCACCCATTTGCATGATTCCGGCAGATATTCCAGCCCTTTCCGCACAGAATCCACTCTTTCCTTTCCGCCTTCCACCACTGCGCTCACTTTAGAAATGTTCCACTTTTTTAAAAGGCGGACGAACGCATCACACCCGCCAGACGGAACCGTGAGGATGAAATGGTCAATGAACCTGCATCGCTGAAGATTTTTCATCGCCCAGTAGAGGAGCGGTTTACCGAGGAGCGGAATCATCATCTTGGGCGTTTTTCCGCCCATCCGTTCCCCTCGCCCGGCACACAGAACAATCAGTGACCGTTCAGCGCGAATGGGGGACGCTCCGTGATAACTGGATATTCATTGTATAAATGCGAAATCCTTCAATTTTACCGACTTAACTCGGACGTTCGTGATGTTCCTTGGGTTTGGTGAAAATCATGCGGCCCGCAGATGTCTGCAATATGGACGCTACCAGCACCTCGGCGCGTTTACCGATGAGACGGCGCCCTTCTTCCACCACCACCATTGTGCCGTCGTCGAGATACGCCAGCCCCTGGTCGCGTTCTTTGCCTTCTTTCACCACAAACACGTTCATGGATTCGCCGGGCAATACCACGGCTTTGAGCGCGTTGGACAGGTCGTTGATATTGAGCACGCGCACACCCTGGAGCGACGCCACTTTATTCAGATTAAAGTCAGTGGTCAGCACTTTCGCGGTCAGCTCTTTGGCCAGTTCCACCAGTTTCGTGTCCACTTCACGTATTGTCGGATAATCTTTTTCGTACACAGTCACGTTGCTTTCGGGCAGTTCCTGAAGTTTGTTGAGCATTTCAAGACCTCTGCGCCCGCGCTGGCGTTTCATGGTGTCAGCGGAATCCGACAGCGTGTGCAGTTCGTTCAGCACAAATCTCGGCACCAGTATACGCCCGACGAGAAAATGTAGTTCGCACAGGTCGTACACTCTGCCGTCAATGATCACGGACGTGTCCAGAATATAAACTTCCTGAGTTTTTTTCTTTGACGACGGGACAAAAATGTTGCGGTCGAGCAGTTCCACTTCATCCTTTTTGCGGATGGCCACTACCATACCCAGATACGCCAGCAGCATGTTGATGAGCAGGGAATAGCGGTGGAACCGGTCATAAACGAACGGTTTGTCCAGCAGCCACACGCCGTAATCAAGCAGTTTGGAAGTGATGAGTCCGAGCGCCCCGCCGAGAACTCCTGCGACCAGGTTATCCAATGGAATACGGTCTATAATGATTTCCGCGAAAATAATCACCAGACTGCACAGCACACCCGCCAATATCCCGCGCGGTGTAGGCGATATCTGAAACCAGCCGATTGTCGGTCCAGCCACTACCACTATAAGTCTGACAGCCCAACGTATCATAATATAATCCTCCCAATAATAAATAAACTTCATTACCCACGAATTGAGTAACCACTATAATCACTTGTCCGGCTTCATCCAGGTCACTGCCTGGTCCAAACTTTCAACTGGCACGACTTTAAGACTTTTCGATTCGAACTTTTCTTTCATTCCACGTTTCGGCACCACGGCCCAGGAAAGACCCAGTCGTTCCGCTTCTTTCAGACGTACCGAGTGCTGCGGCCCTGACCTCACTTCACCGCCCAACCCGACTTCCCCCACAAAAATCCCGTCGGATGCAGGCACAAAATTGCCGAACGCGCTCGCCACTGCGCATGCCACGCCCAGGTCCACAGACGGTTCTTTCATCTTGATGCCGCCTGCCAGGTTCACGAAAATGTCCTGGTTCTGCAGATTGAGCCGCAGTCTTTTTTCCAGCACTGCCGTCAGCATGAGCACACGGTTGTAGTCAATACCCGTCACCATCCTGCGCGGCAGACCGAACGGCGTGTGCGTGACCAGCGCCTGTACTTCCAGTATCAACGGACGCGAACCCTCCATCGCTGCCACGAGCGCGGACCCTGCCTGCCGTTTGTGTTCGCTCAAGAAAATCTCCGACGGGTTTTTCACTTCCACCAGTCCTTCAGTGCCCATTTCAAAAATCCCGATTTCCGACGTCGGCCCGAACCTGTTCTTATAGCTCCGCAGGATACGGTAAGTGTGATGTTTTTCCGTCTCAAAATAAAGCACCGTGTCCACAATATGTTCCAGCACGCGCGGTCCGGCAAGGTCGCCCTCTTTGGTCACATGCCCCAGCACAAACACGGTGATACCGGACGATTTCGCCAGCCGCAAAAATTCCGCTGCGCATTCCCGTACCTGCCCCACAGAACCCGGCGCCGACGCGAGGTCTTCGCGGTAAGTGGTCTGGATAGAATCGATTACCAGCAAATCCGGCTGGATTTTACGCACACATTCCAGAATATTTTCCAGTTGAGTTTCCGACACGAGAAAAATCTCCGCGGAATCCACCCCCAACCTGTCCGCGCGGCTCTTGATTTGTTCGCGCGATTCTTCGCCCGACACGTACAGTACGCGCCGTTTTGCGCGGTGCACGACCTGCAGCATGAGCGTGGACTTGCCGATACCAGGCGGTCCGCCGAGCAGAACCAGACATCCGGGCACCATTCCCCCGCCCATAATGCGGTCAAATTCAGTAATCCCCGTCTCCATCCGCGTGAGCGATTTGAGCGAAATTTCGTTAATGGCGCTGACTTCGGAACTGAAATCTGTCAGATGTGTGCGCAAGGGTTTGGACCGTTCCACCGCGGTTTCCTCGACGAGCGAGTTCCATTTGGAACATTCCGGACATTTCCCCAGCCACTTGGGCGATGAGTATCCGCACTCCTGACAGCGGAACAATATGCGCGATTTAGCGACTTTAACAGGCATGCTTTTTCAAGTCCTTTCTCACAAGGCCAATTTTACCATTTTTGGGACTGTCTGTCCCTGTTCTCGACGGCTATATTTTGGTTTCTGATTCTTTGGCAGGTTTGCCCGGACCGAACGGTTTGAGCGCAAGAATGATGGCCGGCAAAAGATTCAAATCACTGAACAGCGCAATGACAATCGCCACAGCCACCAGCATCCCGAACAGTACGGAAGGTATGAAATTCGACAGCATCAGAATGGAAAATCCCAGTATCACCGGCACTGAACTGTTCACCATATTATGCCCGATCGTGGCATGACACCGCCGCATGGCCGCCGCATAATCACCGTCGATCGAAACCTCATGCCGGAACCTGTGTATATAATGCGTGGCATTGTCCACCGCAATACCCAGCGCCACAGCCACTACGGTGATAGTCATCATGTCCAGCGGTATCCCTGCCAGTCCCATAAAGCCCAGCACAGCCGTTGTCGAAATAATGCTCGGCACCAAAGCCACCAGCGCAATTTTCACCGACCGCCACAACAGCCAGAACATGAATCCCAACGGCAGCAGAGTCCAGGCAATGGTTTTGACCTGCGAATTGTACAAACTCTGCAGCATATTGTTGTACAGCACCATGAGACCCGACAACCGCACCGCATATTTTTCCGGGTCCAGCATTTTGCCGAGGTCAGCACGGATTTTGCGCAGCAGTTTGTCCCGTCTCAGGTTCGGCATTGAATCTTTGATACGCACCGTCAGCCGGGCCTGATTTTCCGCAGTGGAAACATATGGGTCCACCAGCACTTCCTTAAACTCGCCCGACGCAGACGTGTACAGGAACGACGCGGCAACACTGTCCAGATCCTTGTTCCCGTTCAAATCGCGCGCAGTTTTCCAAAGTGTGGCCAGCGACGACACTTTTCCCGTTTCATCCAGACCATCCAGATAATCGTGCACTTTTTCAATCACTTCAAGTTTGTCCGCAGTATACCAGTATTTTGACGGATCCTTCTCCTCTTCCTCAAATTCCGCAAAATCGCTGAACTCACTGTCGGACGAACCACCCGATGCATCAGTTTTTTTTGTCTGCCTGAACTGCACAATCACGTCCAGCGGAGTGGTCCCGCCCATTTTATCGTCAATGAATTTCATCCCCTTATAAATTTCCGTGGTCTTTTTAAAATAGTCAATGAAACTGTTCTCCACCTCAATGCGGAAACATCCGATCACCGTTGCCGCGGCAAACACAGCCGCAAGACCAAAAATCAC
>CAYHWZ010000180.1:0-5626 GCA_964359975.1 uncultured Elusimicrobia bacterium
CGGTGCTTGCTGGCATCCTTACACTCGCGGCTCAGCAGGATACCATCGGGCAGGGCGTTGCGTTGCTTGCGGTTTATTCGCTCGGATTAGGACTGCCGTTCATTGCCACTGCGCTCAGCATCAACGCGTTCCTGCAATTTTTCAACAAATACAAAAGGTTCATTCGGTGGGGCGAGATTTTTGCAGGGGTACTGCTGATTTTCGTCGGGGCATTGATTTTCACCAACCGGCTCACCATGATTATCGGATATCTTCCCGAATGGCTGTTAAAATTCGCTCTGTAGTATTCCCCCTTTTGAAAGGGGAAAAGAAGTGGGTTTGTGTTTTCAGTTTTTTTTTGCTTTTCTTGCATCAGCACCGGCTAAACCCATGACCACTGCCAAACCCAATCATCTTATCAACGAGAAAAGTCCGTACCTGCTCCAGCACGCGCACAATCCTGTGGACTGGTATCCGTGGTCCGGTGAAGCGTTTGAAAAGGCGCGGAAAGAGAACAAACCCATTCTGCTTTCCATCGGATATTCAACCTGCCACTGGTGCCATGTGATGGAACACGAATCTTTTTCGCAATCCGAGATCGCGGATGTGATGAACAAGAACCTCGTCAGCATCAAAGTGGACCGCGAGGAGCGTCCGGATGTGGACAAAATATACATGACCTCGGTAATGGCTATGACCGGACAGGGCGGATGGCCGCTGAATGTGTTCCTCACACCGGACCTGAAACCTTTCTTCGGCGGCACATATTTCCCCCCTGACGACAAGTGGGGGCGCATCGGCTGGAAAAATCTGGTGGAGAAAATCGGGGAAATGTGGCGCGACCCGGCGGGGAATAAAAAAGTATCGGAATCCGCGGAGAATGTTACGCTGCAGCTTTCGCAATATCTTGCGGGGCATCATGATGCCGGCTAACTGGCCCCTGCAATACTCATGCACGCGGAAGATGCATTCCGAGTGGACTACGATTCTGAGCTGGGCGGGTTCGGACATGCGCCCAAGTTTCCGATGCCGGTCAACCTGAATTTTCTGCTCCGTAACGGTAACGCTGAATCACGCGGAATGGCGCTTGCCACGCTCCGCGCCATGAGCAGAGGCGGGATTCACGATCAGCTTGGCGGAGGGTTCCACCGTTATTCCACCGACGAGAGATGGCACGTGCCGCATTTCGAGAAAATGCTCTATGACAATGCGCAGATTGCGGTGAACTATATCGAGGCATTTCAAATCACCGGAGACACTGACTATGCGCAGACTGCGCGCGATACATTGGACTACATGCTGCGCGACCTTTCGCATGCGGACGGCGGGTATTATTCGGCGGAGGATGCGGATAGCGTGCCGCACGATGCTCCCGGCGCGCAAAAATCCGAGGGCGCGTTCTATCTCTGGTCCGAGAAAGAACTGACTGCGCTTGTCGGACGCGAACGCGCTGAAATGTTTTCCTACATGTATGGTGTGAAAGAAAACGGGAACGCTGCGTCCGACCCGCAGGGCGAATTCACCGGCAAAAATATCCTGTTTCAGGCGCATACACTTGACGAAACTGCGCAGAAATTCAAAAAGTCCCCCTCTGAAGAGCAGAAAATCCTGACCGAAATCCGCGCCACACTTTTTGACACGCGGGCCCGGCGTCCGCGGCCGCACCTGGACGACAAAATAATCACGGCGTGGAACGGACTGGCAATCTCCGCTTTTGCGCGCGCGTGTGCGGTGTTTGGAGAACAGAAATATCTTGACTCTGCGGTCCGCGCCGCGCAATTCGTGCGCGAGAAACTTTATGACGTAAAAACGCGTCAACTCTACCGCCGCTGGCGCGACAATGAGCGCAAAGTATTTGCCATTGCGGACGATTACGCGTTTCTTGCGCAGGGACTGCTGGACTTGTACGAATCCTCATTTGATCCGCAGTGGCTGGAATGGGCTATAGAATTGACCGATGCCGGGCTGGACCGGTTTTTCGACGATGATAACGGCGGATTTTTTATGACGGAAAAAACTGCGGGGACTGAACTGCTTTTCCGCGTGAAAGAGGATTCGGACAATGTGGAACCCTGCGCCAGTTCTGTTTTCACGCGCAATCTGCTGAGATTGGGTCAGTTCACGGGCAGTGAAAAATACAGTTCAGCCGCGGACCGCACGCTCAGACATTATGCGCCGCAAATGAAGACCGCGCCCAGGGCATTGCCGGAGATGATTTCTGCGCTGAGTTACGCGCTGGGCGAAAAATCCGAAATTGTCGTTGTCGGAGACAGCAACGCGGATGATACGCGCCAAATGCTCCGCGAAATCCAGTCCCGTTTCATCGCCGACAAAGTTATTGTTTTGCTGGATACTCCGTCAACCGTCGAACGCATGTCCAAGATCCAGCCATTTTTCAAAAACTTCGCAGGATCAAAGGACCGCGCCGCAGTTTACATCTGCAAAAACTTCACCTGCGGACTGCCGGTGACCGATATCCAGACCCTCCGCGCGCAATTCAGCATTCCTCCCCCTTGAAGGGGGAGGTTAGGTGGGGGTGAAACTCTACTGCTGAGAAAATAGTTATGCGGTGATGTTTGTTGACACCTCCCCGCATCCCTCCTTCAAAAGGAGGGGCCTTATAACCAAATACTCTTATCGATGCCGCAATCGGGATTACTTCACCGGCACCATCTTATTTTCTTTGTCGTAAGTGAACCTCGGTTTGCCGTTGACTTTGTGGATAATCACTTTGCTCATGGTCATCTTGCCGTCCTCGGATTTTGACGCGTAAAAGTCCAGGTCCAGCTTGTTCTTGCCGTCAACTTCCCTGAAATCCGCGCAGGCAAAACAATTTTTGCCTTCGTCCAGCATGCAGATTTTGGTCTTGTGCACTTTTACAAGCCGGAGTTTCCAGTCTTTGTTCATAGTATCGTCATGCACAGTGTAAACACCGCCGGTTTTTTGAGATTCCGCCACGACATGCTCTTTGACGAATTTCTCAAAATCATTTTGAAACATTTTTTCCATCGAGGCCTTTTTCGGGTGTTCTTTGGGATGCTCTTTCGGATGTTCTTTGGAGTGTTCTCCGGGATGCTCATGATGGGCGGACGATTCCGACTTTGCCGGAGAAGGATGTTCCGGATGTTCGCCGCAGAATCCTGTTCCCCACAAACCAACCGACAATCCCAATGTTACGGCCCATATTCCTGTACGCATGATTGTATCTCCTTTGTGCACTATTTACCGGCAAAATTCTTGAACCTGCGTTCGAGTTGGAACGCTCGGTCGGGCTGTCCGTCGATCTCAACGTACGGTTTTGAAAAATAGTTCAGTGGAGGACCTTGCTGAAGCGGGGAAAGCAAAATTTCGCGGCCTGTTGTCAATCCGATGCGGTTAATATCCAGATTGCCGAAAAAGTATTCCTCTTTCCCGGGATTTTTCCAGGCCTCGGAAATATCCACCGGAACCCATCCGACTCCGTCCGCATGAAATTCCGCCCAGCAGTGATACGACCCGGACGGTTCGCCGGATTCAGTTTCCGGCAGGGGTATACCCATCTGGAATCTTGCCGGTATCTCAGCCGCCCTGCACAGAGCAATGAACAGCGAATGAAAATCCGTGCAGTTGCCTCTGCCGATGTCGCATGCGTAGACTGCGTCGCCGCGTCCCCACCCATCGCCGGACTTGTCGTATTTCATGTTTTTGAGAACGTAGCGGTAGATGGCTCTGGCTTTTTCAACCGGGATTTTGATTCCGGCGGTAAGGTCCAGCGCGATTTGTTTGATTTTGCCGTTGCCGGTTTCCAGGCCGCGCTGTTCGAGATAGTAAGAAATTTTGTCTGCTTTTTCCGTCACGGACTGCGACAGGCCGCGCTGTTCTCTGCGGGTGATGCGATACTGGACGGAAAGTTCGAGCGGGTTCTTTTGACCGGACCATTTCTGTTCAAAATAGATGGTGCGGTTGCCGAACCGGTCTTTGCGCGAGAGGCCGTACCGTCGTGGAGACACTACGCGGACAATTTCGGTCTGCTGATAAGAGTCATTTTGCGGGACAGGTATCCAGATGCGCACGGTGCGGGCGTTTTCCGGAGGATTCAGCACGATCTTTTCGTAAAACTCGACTGCGCGCTGATTTTGTGAAGTCACTGCGGATTCGATGCGGACTGCGGCCAACGCTGCGGCGATGAGACATAATACAAAAGATGTACGACGCAGATGCTGAAAATGCAGTGACATGTGATGACCTCCTGGCGATTTGGTGCTATAAGAGAATGATAGAATATCGCGCCGTGTCCGTCAATCACGCCCCTCCCCTGGCGAGAAATTTGTCAGTGATCTTTCCTGGAAACAGTGTCAGATATCAAAACGATTAAAGCAATTGGACTGCGCTCCAAAATCTACAAATTTGAGTAAAACATGCAGTATTCCGAAAAGTCAAAAAATCAAGAGCGGCACAGTTTTCTTCATCCGTCCGAGCGTCCGCTTTGATTATTATCAGCAATAAAACGACTGATGTAATTTTAAGTCTTGATTGCTCCCGTTATAACAGCGAGCCATCTTTTCATACCTGTAATTTTAGGAAATGTAGGAATCTCAGCGTTTTATGTCCCTGATAGGTTTGGAAAGTCAATATTCTTCCAAATAGGGCAAGGTAAGCGCCTTCCCGGTCCCTCTCGTAATTTATCAAGGGGTTCAACTGAACCTTTCTGTTCTGACCACTTCTTTCAACCATAGCCCATTTCCAGAGTATGCGAAACGAATAGTCATCTTTTGAAGTTCTATGATAGCGCGCACCAATGGGATAGAGGTCGAACTTGAAACCGCCCGCGCTCGGACGGTAAAATGCGCCCGGCAATAAGAACAGGTACTCCTTTTGGGACCAAAACAGTACCGGAAAAGCACAAAAATCTGTCAATCCCTTCCCCTTTTCTAATTTGGCATAAAATGGTACCAGAAGTATCGAACGCGCGCCATAGTCCCAACTATGGTTCCAGTAAATGGGAAAAATACTGGTGCGCAAACCATTCGAATCCCGCTCAAATTGAAATATTGGACTTATAAAGTTCAAATATTTGCTGTCGCGATTTGTGTTCCTGGTAGTGTAGGTCGGGAATAAATAAGTCTGACTCCTGCCGTTGGACTCTGCTTTTCTCCAGTATATCGGAAGTAAACTGGTCTTTAGATAATTAGGAGTCCGTTCCTGCTGCCAAACAGGCGAGATGAAATTATAATTGTCAGGGGAAAGCGGCGAACGGGTGTAATAGACCGGTAGTACAAACCAGGACTTTCGGCCGTCATTATAATCTGTTTTGGACCATAAGGGCAGTATACTTTTTCGGACAACGCTGGCATTGATATCGGACTGCCAAAAAGGAGTGATAAGCGTATGCGAATTTCCTTCATCGGATCTGTAGAAAGGAAACAAATAGAAAGTGTGCTTGCCACCTGCATACATCAGCTCATCTTTATAAATTGGAAATGTGCTGGTCATGAAGTATGATCCCTGTCTTGTGACTTGGAAAACCGGAGATATGAACTTATACTCCTGACCGCTTCCCCCATTACTGGACCAATAGAATGGGAACAAATAAAATGAATGCACGCCGCCGGACGCTTTCCATTCGTAAAAAAACGGATAGACCGACATTTCCCGGACTGTAGGACTT
>CAYHWZ010000181.1:0-5611 GCA_964359975.1 uncultured Elusimicrobia bacterium
CGTTGCCCAGTGTCTGAAACAGCACATCCATCCCGGATTCACTACGCGCGGTACGGCGGAGAGGAATTCACCATTCTGCTTGGTCCGGCAGGTTTTGAAAAAGCCGTCCGGGCTGCGGACGAAATCCGCCGGGCCATCGAGCAGCTGGACATAACATTATCCTTGTCGCCCCTGCCGCACAAGCAATCAATGCCTCCGGTGAATCCTCCGCGTATCCGCATAACGGTGAGCGCAGGTATTGCGCACTACCGCCCGGATTCTCCGACGGCAGACGAATTGATCCGACGTGCGGACATGGCACTGTATAAAGCCAAAGAGTCCGGCAGGAACCGCGTGGAGGAATGGAAATGAAATCAATGCCGCATTCATCAATCCTGCCGCTGAAAGGTGCCGTGCGTCACTATGAGTGGGGGGGATTCCGCTTCATTCCCGAATTGACGCGCATAAATAATCCGCGCCTGCGCCCGTTTGCGGAACTCTGGTTTGGCGACCATCCCGCCGCTCCTTCAAGTGTCCGGCTGAATAAGCGCGAGATAAAAATGGATGAATTAATGAGCATGTCAGGACGCGCTGTCCTGGGAAAAACACACTTTGCCCGGTATAATGGACGCCTGCCGTACCTCTTCAAAGTTCTTGACGTCCGTGAAATGCTTTCCATACAGGTGCACCCGGACAGGAAACAGGCAGAGAACGGATTCTTCCGCGAAAATGCCGCAGGCATCCGCATAACAGACCAGCACAGAAACTACCGCGACCCCAGACCAAAACCCGAAATGCAGGTCGCGCTCACAGACTTTTGGCTGCTGTGCGGATTCAGGTCTGTGAAGGAAATCCGCAGCGCTTTTCTGATAACGCCAGAATTCAAGGTCTTTGCCGAATCTCTCGGTCGGCACAGTGCCGGTTCGAACAGTTCATCGGCAAATCAGAAAATTCTCAAACAACTCTACAGAACAATCCTGGCGATGCCTCAGCAGCAAGTGTCGCATATTCTCCACCGCCTGCACCGTAGAATCGTGCCGCTATACCGTGAACAACGTTTGTCCAAGGAAAGTCCGGATTTCTGGGCGGCGCGGGCATTTTTGTCATCATCGTTCGACAGTACGTGCGACAGGGGAATTTTTCTTATATATCTGCTCAATCTGATTAAACTGAGAACCGGTCAGGGTGTTTACCTGCCTGCCGGAATCATGCATGCGTATCTTGAAGGTGTCTGCGTGGAACTCATGGCCAATTCGGACAATGTCCTGCGCGGCGGTCTCACCCGTAAACATGTGGACCAGCATGAACTGCTCCGCGTGGTCCGGTTCAAATCCGGCCGGCCCAAACTCCTGCGCATACATCCATTGAACAGCGCCGAACAGCGGTATTCTGTGCCGACGTCCGATTTTCAGTTGACCCTCATCCGTCTGAAAAATGGAGGAGTTTATGAAGGCAGGTCCAACGGCGCGGAAATTCTGCTCTCAATTGAATCAGAAATGCGGACTAACACATTTGTCTCGGATTCACGCCGGGAATTCAGGTCAGTCAAAGGGAGCGTCTTCCTTTTGTCAGACAGCGCTCGATACCGGATAAAAACCGCTGGTCCGGCTGAATTTTTCAAGGCAGGTCTGCCCTCTTGACAAAAAGCATGCGCGGGGCTATATTTGAAAGAAATATAACATCAAGGTTTTGTATCCGGGACACGGGGGATCCTGCAAGTCTGCTGTCTTCATCGCATCCCGTTGTTCATTCCTCCGCAAGGTCCCGACGTTTCTATCGGTCAGATTGTGAATGTGAACTGGTCTCAGCCGGGTCGACCTGTTTTGTGACAACTCTTGTTGGTTATGAATAATCACTGCGAGAGACGGTATTTTATTGTGTCTCAGCTCTCCCTCCGCACATTTTTCAAAAGCAGCATTCTACTGACATGCCTCGCTGCTGTCTGCTGGACAGCGCCATCCATTTTAAGCGCATCCGTTTTGGTGCTGGATAATTTCAATGACAACACAGCGAACAACGCCTTCGGCGCGGGCGAAGGAACACTCTCCGGAAATTCCGGCATCACATTTGTCAGCACCGTTGCGCTTGGCAACAGCGGATACTCGCGCAGTGTTTACTATGACACCACCGGCGGCGGCGCGCACGGATATTTTTCCGGACGCGGCGGCGTGGACCTGACCAGTTACCGTTATGTTTCCTTCTGGATACGCGCCGAGACCGGCGGCAAGAATCTTTACTGTCTCGTCGATGACAATGCCGCTTTTCCCAAAGCGCGGGTAGGCAACTTCATCCGCGACCGGATCACCCAGCAATACCAGAAAGTGGTTATTTCCACCAACGCTTTCTACAGCGCCGCGGTGAGCTGGAACTCAGGAGCAGGCGCGTTCAAGGTTGAGGCAAACTCCGAGCTGGCCAGCGGAGTGGACACGTTTTATCTCGACGATATCCGGTTCGGTCAGCGTCCGTCTCCTATTATGTGGGACAATTTCAACGACGGTGCTGACCCGTTCAACTACGGCTTGAACGTCGAAACATACATCAACCCGGCCGGCACCACTTTGACTCCAAGTTATGACAACACGCTTTTTTACGGAGCCACGGGCTATGCGCACAAGATTATATTCACGAGCAATACTGCCACCACCGATGCAGTGGTTCTCCTGCCGTCGACGAACAATGGCATGGACGTGACCGGGGCGGAAACGCTTTCCTTTTTCATTCAGGGCGATGCGCACGCGCAGGGCAAGAATATCGGCATCGGATTGAAAGATGTTGCCGGCGCGGAATCAGTGCTGAATCTGACCGGCTATCTCGGCGGAGGAGTCCCGTCAAGTTTCCAGGAAGTGCGGATTCCTTTATCGGATTTTGCCGGTCTGAACAAAACAATCATCCGTTCCTTTCAAGTCTGGTTCCAGAAAGCCGGCTCGCCTCTGATTACTCAGACCACCGGGTTCACACTTCATTTGGACAATGTCTTGTTCATGGACACAAGCACTCCGACGGCACCTTCAAATTTTAGGTCCAGCGGCAGCGTTGTTGCGAACGGCACAGTGTTCAACACTACCAATGCACTTACAGTCACTGCGGACGCAGGCGCAACGGATGTCACACTGGAAGAAATCAGATTTGAGCACGACGGGTTGACAGGCGGGGCCAGCTGGTACACAATCGGCGTGGATACGGATCTTGCGGACACTTTGTACAGCACCACATGGTACACGTTGTCTCTGCTCAGAGGCACCAGTTACCAGGTGCGCGCGCTGGCTCTGGATGTGCAGGGAAATGTCTCCATGTCCGGTCCGTTCACTGTGGAGGTGAACACTATCACTCCATCCGCGCCGAGCTTGAACGGGTTCAGTGTGTTCACCACTTCTGTCTCAGTGTCGCTGGGTTTGAACGGGAATCCGGCAGGGACGATTCTGTCCATAACGTCGGGCACATTTGAAACATCCGCTTCTTCTTCCGGACGTATCACCACGCTCACTATTTCAAATCTGACAAAAAATGCAACGTATTTTATTCAGGCCCGGACTGAAAGCGGCGGGTTTTTGAGCAATCCCCTGACAATCTGCACCACAGCCACTTTCCCGGCAGAACCCGGCACAGTGTCCATTGTTTCTGTAAATGCCGCATCTGCGACCGTCAGTTGGAACAACAACGGCAACTCACTTTCTCCCCCAACGAGTTATCAGGTTCAGATTTCCACGGATATCGGGTTCGGTGTGTATAGCACGAGCGAAACTTTCAGCACAACACTTGCCACCATGACGCTGATTCCGAATACATCCTATTATTTCAGGGCGGCTGCGATGGGGGTGGGGGGAAGTTCCACAGCGTTTACCGCGGCGTCGGCTACATATACAGCGGCTGCGTCTCCCGGGTTTGCCGGGTTCGGAGTTTTTTACACGTCGGTCACGGTTTATCTGCAGGCGAACAGTAATCCGGCAGGCACGACTTTCCGACTGCAGATATCGTCCAATGATTTTTCGGCAGGTGTTGATTTTTCCAGCGCGGGTATCAGCGAATCAAACGCTGCGGCGCCTGCATTGACCATTACCGGACTGACTCAGAATACGAGTTATCAGTTCAGGATAAATGCGGTGAGTTTTCTCAATCTTTCAAGCAGTCATACAATTGTTGCCGCCTCCACATTCATGTATGTCTCGGTGCCGGGTGCATTCTCCGTGCTGACATCATCGGATATAAACATTTCTTCCGTCACAGTGCAGTGGGGGCCGAATGGGAATCCGCTCACGCCGCCGACGAGTTATCAGATACAGGTGTCCACGGACATCGGGTTCGGAGTGTCTTCCACAAGCGACACGTTCCTGACGAGTCTGGCGACAACGACTTTGAGCGGGAACACTTCCTATTATTTTAGGGTCAGGTCGTACGGTGTCGGCGGGACGATTTCCGCATTCAACACGGTGTTGACCACGCAGACACGGTCCGCGTCTCCGGGTTTCTCGGCTTTGCAGGTCTTTACTACGTCCGTCACTGTGTTTTTGCAGCAGACGGGGAACAATGCGGCCGGTTCCACTTATCAGGTGCAGGTGACGTCGAATGATTATTCATCCGGGATAGATTTTTCCAGCGCGGGCGTCAGCAGTACCAACGGGGTTGCGCCGACATTGACTTTGTCGAATCTGGCGCCGAATACGAGTTATCAGGTCCGTATGAACGTGATTGGGTTCAATAATCTGGCATCGAGCAATACCACGGTGACTGCTTCGACTTACACTTTGCCGATGGCTCCCGGCGCATTTTCTGTGCTGACATCTTCGGACATAAACATTTCGTCCATTACAGTGCAGTGGGGGCCGAACGGCAATCCGCTCACGCCGCCGACGAGTTACCAGATTCAGGTGTCAACGGATATCGGTTTCGGAGTGTTTTCTACGAGCGACACGTTTCTGACGAATCTGGCATCCACTACTTTGAGCGGGAACACTTCTTATTATTTCAGGGTCAGGTCGTACGGAGTTGGCGGGACGAATTCCGCGTTCAATACGGTGTTGACCACGCAGACTAAAGCCGCGTCGCCCGGGTTTGAAGGGTTCGGGATATTCAATACATCAGCAACGGTTTACCTGAGAGCCAACGGAAACCCTGCAGGCACGACATTTTATGTGCAGGTATCGTCGAACGATTTCTCGTCTGGGGTGGATTTCTCAAGCGGCGGAATCAGCGGATCGAACGGGGCTGCCCCGTCATTGACCGTATCGAATCTGGTAGCGGCAACGAGTTACCAGATTCGTGTCAATGTGTTGGGGATAGGGAACTTGAGTTCGACCAATACGGCGGTAGTGGGGTCAACGGTGACGCGGGCGTTTGCGCCGTCGCTAACAAGTCTTGCGGTATATACGACCTCAATCACAATCACATTGGCTTCGAATGGGAACGCGGTTGGGACGCCCTTGATGGTGTCCACCGGGACGGATGGGCGGTTTGATATCGCGAGCAGCTCAATTGGAGTGGTGACCGGGGCGAACACATCTCTGAGTCTGGTAGGATTGTCCACGAACAGTTTCTATCAATTGCAGGCCGGAGCGCGGGAACGGGGAGTGCAGTCATCAACCAAGACCGTGACAATCAGTCTGTCCACCTACACTTTGCCTGTAGTACCCGGTGC
>CAYHWZ010000182.1:0-5549 GCA_964359975.1 uncultured Elusimicrobia bacterium
TTTCAGGGCGATTTCCGTAGTCTGGGTCATGGCCAGGACAGCGTCGGGGTCCTGCATATTGGTATGTGTGTGCAGGGCTTTCCACGTGACAGCGCGGTACATGGCGCCGGTGTCAATATAAAGGTAGTGGAGTTCTCGCGCCACAATTTTGGCAATGGTGGACTTGCCGGCTCCGGCGGGTCCGTCTATGGCTATGATGAGTTTCTTTTTCATCGCATCACCTTTTTCAGTTCAGTCAAAAATCCGGGAAACGAGATGCGTACGCTGTCGAACCCTTTGACGCGGGTTGTTCCGCGCGCTATGAGCGAGGCCACTGCCAGAGACATGGCTATCCGGTGGTCGTCGTGCGCGTCCACGTCCGCTCCGTGCAGAGTCGAGGGGCCGCGGATGATGAGACCGTCCTTTTTTTCCTGAATCTTCGCGCCCATTTTGCGGAGTTCCCGGGTTATGGCGGACAGACGGTCGGATTCTTTGAGACGGAGTTCTTCAGCGCCGCTGATAATGGTGGTCCCCTGCGCCTGTGTGGCCAGTACGGCAAGGATGGGCACTTCGTCGACAAGGTGCGGCATTTGTGAATGGTTCAGCCGGAACGCTTTGATGGCGCCTGCCCGCACGGTCAAAGTCCCTACGGGGTCGCCAGCCAAAGTCCGCACGTTCGACACTTTTATATGCGCGCCGGATTTTTTCAGCGTCTCGAGCAGCCCGGTGCGAGTCGGGTTGAGATTGACGTCTTTGATTTTGAGCATGGAACCCTGCACTAAAATGGCTGCGGCCGCAAAAAATGCCGCGCTGGATGAATCGCCCGGAACTGAGATGCGCAGTCCGGCAAGCGGGACGCCGCCTGAGATGGCAACTCTGTGGGTCTGAAACAGTTTTGACCTGGAATCCTGTATGTTTGCGCCCACGCTTTTCAGCATGCGTTCGGAATGGTCGCGCGAACGGTACGGTTCCTGATATGTGGTTTTTCCCCTGGCAAAAAGTCCGGCGAGGAGGACACAGGATTTGACTTGAGCGCTGGCCACGGGACTTTTCCAGTTGATGTGCTTCAGGTGCGGGTTTCCGGTGACTTTGAGAGGGGCGAACTGCTGGTTGCGGGCGGATATTTTTGCGCCCATCTGCATCAGCGGCGCAATGACCCGTTTCATGGGACGGCTGGACAACGAATGGTCGCCTGTGAGACGCGATGTGAAGGGTTGGGCGGCCATGATGCCGGACAGGAGCCGCATAGTGGTGCCGGAATTTCCGCAGTCAAGACTGCCGCGCGGTTTGCGGAATGTTCTGTAGGTTCCGTTTTCTCCTGTTGAGGCGGAAACGGACAGTTCGCTTTTTGAAATTTTGATTTTGACGCCGAGTTTTCTGAAACAATTGATGGTGGAAAGACAATCGCCGGAAAGAAGCGGATTTCGGATGACGGATGCGGATTTGGAAAGCGCGGCAATGATAATACTGCGGTGCGTTATGGATTTGTCCGATGGAGGGCGGACAGTTCCGCGGATTTTTCTGCCGTGCAGATGCGGAATGGTCTGCGCGCTCATCAGTCCCGTTTGTTCCGCGCCGGCTGAGACGGACCGAGGAGCGCGGCGCGCGATTCTTTGGCCAGAGAGAAATACTTTTGCCACTCGGTTTGCGGCGCATTGCCTGATTCGAGTGAAGCAAGGAGCTGTGTGAGAATATCGCGGTAAGAACGGACGGCTCCTGTCAAAAACTTCAGATTTTCTGTGGAAATTTCCGACCACTGCGCCGGGTCCGCGTCGGAGATGCGCGTCATGTCTTTGAACGAACCTGCGAGGAGTTTTTTTGTGTTCGGGTCACGTTTTTGCAGTGAACCGACCATGCGTGAAAGCGCGCCCGAAAGCACGTGCGGCAGATGGCTGGTCTGGGCTACGAGAATGTCGTGCACGTCTGGTTTCATTATCAGAGGCCGCGCGCCGAGGGACTTCCAGAATGCGGCGATTTTATTGACTGGTCCCGGAACATTGTCCAGCGGCGTGAGCACGACCGCGGCATTTTTATAAAGTTCCGGCACAGCGCTTTGCACGCCGGTTTTTTCCGAACCTGCAAGCGGGTGTCCGGGGACAAAAAAAGCTTTTGACCGGGCGCGGCGCATTATTGCCTGGCCCTGTTCCGCGATGCGGCTTTTGACGCTACCGATATCCGTGACCACTGCGCCGGGTTTAAGGTGCGGGGCAATCTGTTCCAGCGTCGGGAGAATAACGGAAAGAGCAGTGCAGATGAAAATAAAATCCGCATCGCGCACGCCTTCTTCAAGCGAGGTGGTGAATTCGTTGCAGGCGTGAAGATTTTTTGCGCGTCTTAATTTCAGCGGGTTGCGTCCGATACCGATGACATGATACGGCAGTTTTTTTCTGCGGACGCCGAGTCCGATAGATCCCCCCATCATGCCCATCCCGATGACGGCTATGCGGCGGTGAGGCATCTTTACAGGACTCCTTATTAAGCTAAACGGACCGTCCCACAGCTGCCGCTATTTTGCGCAGGTCTTTCATCAGGTCGTCGAACATAACCGGGAGGAGCGCTTGCGGGCCGTCGGACAATGCTTCAGTTGGTTTGGGGTGCACTTCCACCATGATGCCGTCGGCTCCGGCGGCCACTGCGGCCAGGGCCAGGGGCTTGATGAAATCTCTGACTCCCACTCCATGCGACGGGTCCACGATGATGGGCAGATGCGAATGATGCTTGATGACCGGGATACTGTTCAGGTCCATGGTGAACCGCGTGCTGGTCTCGAATGTGCGGATACCGCGCTCGCAGAGCATGACGTTCCGGTTTCCCTTGGAAACGATATATTCCGCCGACATGAGCCATTCCTCGACGGTGTTGGCCATGCCGCGTTTGAGCATGACAGGTTTGTGGCTTTGCCCGACTTCTTTAAGCAGGTCGAAATTCTGCGCGTTGCGTGCGCCCACCTGAAGGATGTCCGCATATTGGGCCACCACTTCCACCTGACGCGTGTCCATGACTTCCGTTATGACAGGCAGACCGGTGGACTTGCGCGCTTCGGCAAGATATTTGAGTGCGTTCAGTCCGTGTCCATGGAACGCGTACGGGGAAGTGCGCGGCTTGAATGCTCCTCCCCGCAGAAAATGCGCGCCCGACTTTTTGACTGCGTTGGCGCAGACCGCAAGATTTTCTCTGGTGTCCACGGAACAGGGGCCTGCCATGACCACCACTCTGGTTCCGCCGATTTTCACTCCGCGTACGTCAATAATGGTGTTTTCCTTGCGGAAATCGCGGCTGACGAGTTTGTACGGTTTGAGAATGGGCGTGACGCTTTCCACTCCCTCGTACGATTCGAAAACATCCTTGAACTGGTGCTCCTTTTCACCGATAACGCCGATGATGACGCGCACTGCGCCCTGCGAAATATGGGGCGTGAGACCGAGCTTTTTGATTCTGGCGGCAATGGACTGCACATCCTGTTTTTTAATTCCTGATTTGAGCGTAAGAATCATTTGTCTTTTACAACCTCCTTGAGTTGACTGATAAAAAAGCGGTTTTCTTCCGGTTTACCGACGGTGACGCGGAAATGGTCCGGAAACTCGTACTCGTCCATGGCGCGGACAATAACGCCTCTACGCAAAAGTTTGGCGAATAGTTCGCGTCCGCTGAACGGGCGTGATTCCACAAGCAGAAAATTGCCGGCTGTGGGCAGATAAGCGCGGTCCATGCGGTCGAATTCTTTCCGCAGATACGCGAGACCTTCGCGCACTACGGCGACACTTTTGCGCAGGTGAACATCGTCGCTGAGCGCGGCAAGCGCGGCCTGCTGGGCAATGCTTGAAACATTGAACGGCGGACGCACGCGGTCCATGGGTTCCATTGACTTTACTGGTCCGATTCCGTATCCGACGCGCAATCCGGCGAGTCCGAATATTTTGGAAAAAGTCCTCAGCACAATCACGTTGAAACCTTGTTTGAGATAAGCAAGCGTGTCCGGGTAATCAGGGGCCAGTGCATGCGCGTACTCGAAGTAGGCCTCGTCGAAAACTATGAACGGGAGCGGATTCTTTGCGCTGGAAGCCGCGCGGCTCTTCAATTTTCCGAAAAAGCGGCGGACCGCTGCGCTGTCCACATAAGTGCCTGTAGGATTGTTGGGATTGGCGATAAAAATCGCTTTGGTCCTGCGGTTCACTTTGTCTGCCATGGCATCGAGGTCATGCGTATAATTTTTCATGCGCACACTCACGGTTTTTGCGCCCATGAGGTCTGCGGCCATTTTGTAGCGGATAAAAGCGTGTTCCGAGACGATGATTTCATCGCCCGGCGACAGATACGTTTTACCGAGCAGCTCGATAATTTCGTCGGAACCGGCGCCGAGGATGACCTGGGACGGTTTTACGCGGAGCTTTTCCGCTATGGCGCGGCGGAGCAGTGTGCCGGGACCTTCCGGATAGCGGAAAAAATCGCGCGCTGAGTTCCGGACAGCGGCAGCAGCTTTGGGCGAGGTGCCGATAGCATTTTCGTTGGACGCAAGCTTGACGATTTTTTTTAGGCCGAGTTCCCTCTGCACCTCGGCGATGGGTTTGCCGGGGAGATAGGGCTCAAAATGTCGGACCTGCGGCCGTACGAAAGAGGCGATATTCATGGGATTGTTCGTTTCCGTTCAGTCGCTTCTGGGAAAGGATCCGAGAACTTTGAGGTAGACGCAGGATTTTTTGAGTTCCGCCAGCGACTTCTGGACAACAGGGTCGTTCACATGCCCGATAAAATCCACAAAGAAGACATATTCCCACGCGCGTTTTTTCGTCGGGCGCGACTCGATTTTCGTAAGGTTGATCTTGTTGTCTCGGAAAACGAGCAGGATATCGTTCAGCGCGCCGACGCGGTCTTTGATAGAGAACAGGACAGATGTTTTGTCCCGTCCTGACGGCGCGGGCGGATGCTTTCCTATAATCAAAAACCGTGTGTAGTTTTCCTGGTAATCCTGAATGTTGGGCGCGACTACTTTGAGATGATAGAGTTTTGCCGCGAGCATGGACGCGACGGCTCCGGCTGTGCCATCGAGCGACGCCTGACACGCTGCGTCTGCGGTGGAGGCCGATTCATGGATTTCCGCTTTCGGGAGACGGGCTGCCAGCCACTTCCTGCACTGGGCCAGCGCCTGCGGATGCGAATAAAGGCGTTTGATTTTGCCGATTTGACCGGAGGCGGAGAGCAGGTTGTGTGCGATGGGTTCTTCCCGTTCGGCGCAGATGACAAGGTCGGATTCCATGAACATGTCGAGCGTATGGTTGACCACACCTTCGGTTGAATTTTCTACCGGGACCACGCCGTAATTCGCGCGGCCTTTTTCGACTTCCTCGAACACGTCCGCAATGGATTTGAGCGCTGTCATGTCCGCGCTCTGTCCGAAATGTTTGATGGCAAGCTGATGAGTGAAAGTTGCTTCCGGTCCGAAAAAGGCGACTTTAAGACGACCCTGCACATTGCGGCAGGCGTTAAAAATTTCCTGGAAAATGGATTCGATATCCTCCGGTCCGAGCGGGGCAGTTTTGCCGGAAACAAGACGGTCAATGATTTCACGTTCG
>CAYHWZ010000183.1:0-5507 GCA_964359975.1 uncultured Elusimicrobia bacterium
TATTAAACCCTGACAAATCGCCTCCCCTGCCGAAAGTTCTGACTCTGAAGAAGTAAGTGGCGCCTGAAGTGAGACCGGTTGTAGTTGCAAAGATGTTGAACGTTTCCGAGCTGGTGAAATTATTAACGAACCCGTTCCAGGTGGATACCTGCATTTCATAGCTTGTAGGCGGAGTGAGAGGATTTGAGTTGGTTCCCCAGGAGAGCGTGACAGAAGAGAGATTGACTTCCGCCGGAACAGCAGTGAACGAACCCGCGCCCGGGATGGCGGCAAGAGTGACAGTGTCTGCGACGACGGTGGACGAACTGGGGATATTGCCGTGATTGACCGAGCGCGCGAGGAAAGTGTAGGTAGTGTTCGGCACCAGATTGTTGAGCGTGAGATAATTGAGAGTGGAAGTCTGAGAGCTGGCGGAGACCGCAAAAGAGCGTGTGGAAATGACAATAGTAGTGTTGACCGGATTGGGATTGAGCGAGAGAGTGATAGTGACACTGGTGGAGAACACACCGAAACTCACCGTTGTTGGAGCGACTGCGCGTGTGGGAGTGGAGAGAATGGCGGAGTAGCCGGACTGAAGCCGCTGATAATTGACCGCGCGGACTCTGTAGAAATAAGTGGTGTTGGGTCTGAGAGTTAAGGTGGTTGCATCGAGGACATAAGTGTTGGAAGTGGTGACCGCGCCGACGAATCCGGAATTGGTGGAGAACTCAGCGGAATAGAGAGTTCCGTTTGGATTAAAGTTCGGAGACCAGGAGAACGTTGCGGAACTGACAGAAACATTGGAACTGACAAAGAACTGTTCGATTGGAATATCCGCGAGCGTGGCGGTACTGATGATAGATGAGAGAACGGATTCGAGAGATTCGCTGTAAAGACCCTCGGGTCTGACGCCGAAGTCCATGGCGCTTACCCGCAGGAAATAAGTGACATTCGGCAGTAGCGAAGCAGTGGTGGCCTCGGCAAGCGGATGAGCGACCACAGATGAAAGCGAGACCCACGATTCCGTCCCGTCTGCAAAAGAGGACGTGGCGCTGTAAAGTCTGTAAGAGACGCGGTCGTCGATATTGGCCGGAGCCGCAGGGTTGGTCCAGGAAGCCGCTATAGTAAAGGAAGAGACCGCGGCAAATGCGAAGTCCCCCACCCCGTCCAAAGGCAAGTCATAGGCCGCGGCGGAAGAAATGCGGTTGATAACAGGAGTGCGGTTGAATATCCCCCAGTTACCGGAATCGTCCTTTGCAATGACAGCAAAAAAGTAAGTGGTGCCCGGATTGAGCCCGTCCATAACGCGTCCCACATTGATGCCGGGAGCCACGCCGGAAGTGCCGACAAAAATGTCGCCCACCGACAACGTCGCTCCTCCGCCCGACAAGTCCGTGAACGAACTGGAGAAAAATCCCACAGGCGTGGTGGAATACCGGATGCGGTACTGAGCCCCGTTCAAAACACCGACAAGGTCGTCGTCGCCCACACTGCTCCAGCGGAGTTCCACCTGACCGTCAATAACGCCGGTCAAAGCCGTGAGACCTGATATGGCTGCAGGAGCCGTGAAGTCCGTGGACACAGACGTGCGCGTAGAGCCGATGGCAGTAAAGTTCGAGGGCAGACCCTGATAGTTGAGAGCGCGCACGCGGAAATAGTAGGTGGTGGCTTCGTTCAGACTGGAACTGGTCATATTCACTGTCTGGACCGTGGTGGTGGTGATGGGCGGAGCGTTGAAGTTCAGCGTGGTGGAAACAAAGACCAGATATGTGGTGTCCGCGGGATTGGAGTTGGATCCCCACTGTACCGAGATGTCGGACGGACCGACAAAAGTGAAAGTGCTGGCCGGTTGAGAGGGATCGTTGGCGCGCGTAGCTGTGGAAATGTCCGCGCTGAACGACATGGACAGACCCTGCGAGTTGAGCGCGAACCCGCGGTAGAAATAGGTGGTGTTGCCCGACAAAGTCAGACTGGAAATGGAAAGTGTGGTGTTCGTGTCCGACGCGCTGTAAACCGAGAAATCTTCCGCTGTGCTTGCCCACACACGGTAACGTGTCAAGGGAGTGTTGACATTGGACCAGCGCACAGACTGAGAGCTTGTGCCGATATCCGAAGCTGTGAAGTCGGAGAATGTTGCCATATCCGCCAGAGTGGCCGTGTCCACGCTGGATGCGAACGCAGTGGCGCGTCCTTGCGGATTCTTGGCCTGCACGCGGAATGCAATAGTTGTGTTGCCGATCAGTCCGGCGGTGGATGCGCTCAGCACATAAGTCTCCGAACTTGTCACTGCGCCGCCGAAATCCGGCGAAGTTGCAAATTCCACACGGTAGAGCATGTTCGGGTTACCGTTGGAATTCCAGCGCGCTGTGGAGACTGCAATCCCCACATCGTTCACAGACCAGTGCACACTGTTCAGTGTCGGAATGTTCGCCAATGTGGCTGTGGATTCCGACAGCACAAAATCACTTCTCCGTCCGCTCAGGTTTATGGACTGCACGCGGAACGTGACTGTGCTTCCCACGCTCAATGTCCAGCTCCCCACACTCAATGTGTACGTCTGCGAACTGCTCACTGCACCCACAAAACTGGCGGACGTGGCAAACTGCACCCTGTACCGTGTCCCGTTCGGATTGTTGTTGGCGGTCCAGACAGCGGTGGCTGCGGTCACACCGATATCGGACACAGCCCAGTTCGGAGTGTTGAGAGCGGGCAGATTGGCCAGTGTGGATGTGGAGAATACACCGGAATAAACTGAGAACGGCGATGCGGACACGCGGAAATAGTAGCTGACATTCGCCGCAAGTCCTGCGCTTGATACGGACAAAGTGGTGGCGGTTTCTGACGACGTTACCGCGCCGATGAAGTCCGGGCTCGTGGATATCTGCGCGCGGTACACGGTGCCTGGCGTGTTCCCGTTCGCGTTCCAGCTCCAGGCAATGGAACTCAGACTCACCTGCGAATCTGTGAAATTGTCCAGCGAAGGCGTTGTAGAACCTGTCATGGTGGATACCGCTGCGTTGTACGCCGACGTGCTCCCGAACCGGTTGTACGCGCGCACGCGGAAATAATAGCTCGACCCGCCTGTCAGTCCGATGGTAGTCACATACAAGTTGAACGTCACCGAACTTGTGATAGTCCCGTAGAATCCTCCCCACGTAGATATTTCCACTGCGTACGACGTCGGCGGTGTGAGCGGGTTCTGCCCCGGCAGCCACCACAACGTTGCGCTCGTCACATTTACCGCGCTGAAACTCGACACTCCCGGCACATCCGCAAGCGTCGCGGTAGCAATTGCAAGTGATGCGGCCGAGCTCGGAAGATTATTATAATTCTCAGCCCTGGCTTGAATTGTATAAGTCGTGTTGTAATTTAAATTAAGAATTGTAAGTGTAGTGACATGCGCGTTAAAATACCCGAAAGACGAAGTGGAAAGTTCAAAGTTACCGGAAGAGAGAACCAGCTCAGTTCCGACCGGATTACTGTTTGTGGACACGCGCACTGAAATGCTCGTCGCAAAAACCTGATAAGTCAGCACACCCGGCGCACGCGGTAGCGTAGCAGTGGAATAAGTCGTACTAAAGGCCGTCGGCACTCCATACCAGTTGAACGCACGCACTCGGAAGAAGTAAGTTGTGTTGGGCGCAAGTGTAGCGCTCGCGGCAGACAGTCCATACACCCGTGTTGACGAATAAGTTGCGAAGCCGGCATTTAGTGAGACCTGCATTTCATACAAGGTGGACGGCGATACAGGATTGTCGCGCGCATCCCATTGAATAGTGATTGTGCTGAATGTGACCGCTGTTGCAGTGCTGGACCCCGGTATTTCGGCATGAGTTGCTGTGGCATAGACCACGGACAGACTGGATTCCAATGGCAGACTATATAGACCGGTTATGACAGTCCCGGAATCTACGGACGTGACGGCAAAATAGTAGGTTGTATTCACATTCAGACCGGCGGCAGTGGCCGCGAGCAGAGGATGCTGAACAGCTGAACTTAATGCCACCCAATCCTGCGAAGTATCAGTAAATGGTGCAGACGCGGCGTAAAGCTGATACTCATCCAAATCATCCACAAACGCTGGTGGAGACGGTTCAATCCACGAGATGCGGATTGTAGTCGAACTGATATTGTTCCCCAATGCGCTGATGTTGGACGGCGGCGATAGCGGAAGGTCCCCGGCCGGAGCAGAAGATAATCTGTTCGTTCCATTCTTAACCGTGTACGTTGACCAGAACAAACTCTCATCGCGCACAATCACTCCGAAATAATAGGTAGTGCCCGGATTCAGTCCGGTGATGCTGTATCCTGAAACTGTGCCCGTGCTGAGACTTGTAGTGCTGATGAAAATATCGCCCAGCCCGATTTCCGCGTTGCTCCCGGAAAATTCAGGGTAACTGCTCGAAAAGTGAGTGAACGGCGTGCTTGAATACCGTATCCGGTAGAGCGAGTTGATGAGCGCGTTCTCCGAGCCGTCGTCGCCTGGCGAACTCCAGTTGAGCTGGATGGTACCGTCTGCAGACTGAGTCAACGCAGTCAAGTCAGATATCCCCCCCGGAGGCGTGAGGTCGGTGATGTTGGTGGTCTGAATAAAGTCGCCCACTGTGCCGGCCTCCCATTCGAACGAGCGCGAAGCATTGGCGCCAGACAGGGTGTCATAGTTGAATTCAATGGCAATTCTTTCGCTGTCTTTGAATGTGTCAGCCTATATTGTCGTTACTGCTGTAGTGGATGTCCACACGCCATTTGTCTTGGCCATAGGTCCGGTGCCCCACTGCACCCATCCGTTGGTGCCGGTGGTGAGATACGATTTTAGAAATGTTTGTGCTGCACCTATCGCCACTTTCATAATGCGGTAGTACAAGTTGCCGCTGAGTTCCACACCTCCGGTTTTTACTGTGCGGTATCTGTTAGTCAAAGTCCACTGACCGCCTGCCAGTGTCAGTCCGGTTAGCGGTCGGTCAAATATCCACGCAGACGAAGTCGTAGCCGAAGGGAGTGACGCGGATGTCTCTGCGCTGTTGGTACGCAAAGGAGGCAGCCACATGTTGTTTGTGCTGGCGTTCGGGGGCACGACGCGGGTACCAGTATTTGCAATGGTCGGCGTGCTTGGATGCAGTCCCCGTGCGGCAAACGGATTTGTCACCGTGTTGGTGGTGAGGAACAGTTTGAAAACTTCCGCGCGTGCAGGCACGTGCAGAACCCAGAGCATTAAGCTCAAGGTCAGTGCCGTTGCGCGGAAATGTTTCATCCTGTTAATCATCTTCGTCCTTTATTCCTATCTCTGCGGCATGAGGAGGTACTGGCCCGGGGTGATGGTGCCGCCTCTCTCAATACGGTCTGAGTTGAGTTCGTAGATTTCCATCCACTTGCTGGCGTCGCCGTAGAATTTCTCCGCCAGCGACTGCAGTGTGTCACCTTCTTGCACTTGATACGTGCGCGGGACCGGCGGTTTCTCAGGAGTTGGCGGCACAGGCGGCGTCTCGATGCGCGGCTGGACAGGAGCAGGCGGCGCGGCTCTGCGTTCG
>CAYHWZ010000184.1:0-5406 GCA_964359975.1 uncultured Elusimicrobia bacterium
TCTTGACCCGCCGCCGTCGGAGAGACGCGCATAATACGAGCCCACCTCCGCCGTACTGGCATTGATGACCCAGCCGGCCAGCGAGGGCGGATCCGCGTTCACCGTCTGCATGGTGAACGAAAATACCGTACTGCCCGACACCAACTGCTGATTCGCCGGATGCGTGTCATAAGGATCGTTGGTGATCACCTTGATGGACGGATTGGTGGAAACCAAGTTGTACCAGTTGTCCGTGGCATTGATAGTCACGTTGAACGGCACGCCCGCTGTTTGAGTGGTAATACCCGTCCAATATTTCCCGACGGGAGAACCCGGCAGCGCGGCTTCGTTCGGAATCAATATCTGCAGTTTGGTCGGCGTATTCGGATTGACCGTGAACGGATCCGACAGGAAATTCGACCCGCTGCCGATCCATCCCTGGATGAGCGGACTATTATCATAAGCGCGGATACGGGTAGATGCGGACGACGAGAACAGAGTGAATGTGAAAGCGGTGCTCCCGTTCTGCAGGGACTGTCCGACGGTGGCAGGCAGATCGTACGGGTCGTCTGCAGAAGCTACGACCTGCGAACTGTCGTTCTCCACAATATTGTAAGTGGCGTCCACAGTATTCACAATGACCACAGTGGACACACCGGCAGTCCAGGCAGAAGGCGAACCGCTCTTGCCCGTGCCTGATCCCGGCACACCGGTTTCGCCCGGGAGCAAGACCTGCAGACCGGCAGGAGCGCCGTAATCTACAGGTATGACCGGCGAACTGGACGTGCGGAACGGATTGGCATCCTCGGCCCAGATTTTCCAGCCCGGAGATTTGTTGGACTTCTTGAATGTCCAGAGGAAGTCCGTAGTCCCGCCGAAAAGCGTGACGGATGTGATATCCGTGTCATATGCGTCCTCTGAGAACACGCCGATGGTGGGCGACTGGTCTGTAGTGCGGTTCCAGTAAAGATCCACAGCACGGATGGTAATCCTGAACGAACCGCCCGCAGTCTGCGTAGTGATACTCACCGCAGTTTTGCCGCCCGTCGATGAACCGTAATCATAAGGAGGACGTCCCGCGTCCTGCACTTGAGGCGGCACCAGCACCTGATACTTGTTGAACCCTGCGGCTCTGAGCGGGATGGCAGCAGTGGACGAAGACCGTGCAGTGCTGAGCAATGCTCCGGTGGCTTTGACTTTGGTCTCTTTATTCTCGGCGTTATAGAGCACGATATTGAATCCTGTGGTTCCGCCGGCAAGCGACAGCGTGGCCGGGGCTACTGCGTAAGGATCGTTGTACGGCGACGGTTCGTCGAACGAAATCGTGATGACCGTGCTGGTAGTCTGGTTCACGTTGTAGTCCTGGTCCGTGGCGTACACAGTAATTGGGAACGTGGACCCGGCAATCTGCATGACCGGAGTCATGGTGGAAATTTTGCCCGTAGGCGAACCTTCGAGGAGCTGTTCGCCCGGAGCCAGCACTACGATTTTCGACGGAAGTCCGGCGTCCGTCGGGATCTTGGCCGAAGTGTTGGGCAGATAATTGGCTCCGGTGTTGGTCGCTACCGTGATAGCCCAACCGTTCGGGTAAAGCGATTTGGTTCTCAGTGAAACACTGCCGATCCACTGACCGCCGGGGAATCCTCCGCCGGTGTTTTGCGGCGAGTAGGATGTTTCCAGGTCATCGAACGGATCCTGCGCCGAGAAATTGAACTGCGTGTTGAATCCTGCGTTGCGGTTCCAGTACTGGTCGGTGAGGTTGACCGTGACAGTGAATAGTGTGCCGGCAAGCTGAGTGCTGATTTCAACAGAAGTTTTACCTGTCGGAGAACCTGGCAATGCGATTTCCGGCGAAACCAATATCTGCAGACGGACCGGCGATCCGGTGCCGATATCAACCGACGGTGAAGTGTACGGCAGCACCGACGGACCGGCGGTGGTGCTCGCGGTCAGAGTCCAGCGTCCGGCGGTGTGCATGTTGACCTGTACAGTGGCGCTGCCCTGCGAAAGCGAGAACGCCGACGGAGTTGAATCGTATATGTCGCTCGTCACCACCTGCACCGTCGGGTTGGTGGTCGTGACAATGTTCCAGTTGTTGTCAGTAGCCATCACTGTGACCGTGAACGTACTGTCCGTTGTCAAAGCATTGGAAATCGAACCGGCTTTACCGGTTGCCGTACCCGGGTCATAAGTTTCTGTCGGGAGCAGCATCAGGAGTTTGGTCGCGGACGAAGGATTCACAATCATATAAATGCTCGTTGTCGGATTGGACAGTACGCCCGCAGTGGCTGTCATCTGCCAGCCCGGCGAACTCTTGGCAGTTTTCAAAATCATGCTGGACCAGATGGCTTCACCGCCAGCGAGCGGCTGAGTGCCGGGCGCAAACGATGCGTTGGCTCCGTTTTCCACCGTGAAGGTAATGCTGGTGGCAGTGCTCACTTTGTTCCAGTACCCGTCCACGCCGCGCACGGAAACATTGAACGGCACTCCGGCAAACTGCACGTCCGGCGTTCCCTGACGGCCGTCCACCGCAACGTATCCCGGATAATGAGTGGTGCCGGGCACAAGCATCAGCAGTTTTTGCACATTTCCCGGATTGACCACGATGTTGGCAGTCTTGTCCTGCGTGTAAGTAGTGCCGGACCCGTCGCTGTCCGTCACGGTAAGACTGCCGACAAACACGGCATTGCCGCCGGTCTGCTGAGCCGTGATCAGCGTAACGGTAAAGACAGTAGACCCGTTGATGAGCTGACGGTTCGCAGGGTGCGTGTCATACGGGTCGTCAGTAGCCACGTGCGCCGTGGGCATGAAGCTTTCGGGCAGAGTCGTAGTCGCGGTAAGAACGTTGAAATAATAGTCAACCAGATTTACGGTGATATCGAAAGGACTGCCTGCAGTCATGGCCGAGACAGACCCCTGTTTACCGCCGGAGGTAGGGTTCCCGTCGTAAGGTGATTTGCCCGGAGCGGACTGTTCGCCCGGGAGCAAAACCTGCAGTTTGTAAAGACCGGTGATAGTGGACACAGCCACGGAAACAGATTCCGTGGTATCAGAAAGAAGCGGATTGCCCCCGCCGGTATGCACTGCGATGAGCTGAGTGGCAGTGGACGCTGAGACCAGGGTGAGTGTAAAGACCGTGGTCCCGTTTTCAAGAGTCTGAGTCGCAGGTTCCACGTCCCAGAGATCGCTGCTGCGCACATGGACATTGGAACTGACGGAGATATCGGTATTATATTTCGAGTCCACGGCTTTCACTGTCACCGTGAACGACACGCCTGCCCGCTGGCCGGCTATGACTCCTTCTTTTCCTCTCACGCTGAAGTTGCCCGGCGACTGCGTCTGGTTCGGAGCCAACACCAGGAGACGGACAGCGCTGGAAGTGTTCACGTTGAAAATGGTGGACGTGCTCGGCGCGTACCCGGCTCCGCTCGTGGTGACAGACTGCGTGCCCGCATACACAGGAGTGAACGTGAACGTAGTCAATCCTCCGGTAAGATCCGTGGCCGACGGTTCTGAATCGTACGGGTCAGTGGAATTAGCCGAGATCTGTCCGCCGGCTGAAGTGCGGATATTGTGCCAGTTGTCCACGGCGCGCACGGTGATGGTGTACGAACGGTCCACGCGCTGAGTCTGCAGAGCGCTGGAATTGCGCGCCTGGCCTGCGTCGGTGATGCCGGGCACCTGCACTTCGCCAGGCAGCAAGACCTGCAAGCGCGTGGCAGTGTTCGGATTCAGCGTCACAGAGACGCTCTGCGTGGACGGTTGCGGAGGCGCATTCTGAATCGCATTCACACTGATGGTATGAGTGCTCACGCCGGCCAATCCCACACGTTCGCTGGTCACCAGAGTGATAACGAACGTGGTCACGCCGGAAATAAGATTGTCGTCCAGAGTGATGGTGGAACTGGGCAGAGCATAAATAGAGGAATCAGACGAAGTCAATCTCACGCGCGGCATACTGCCGGACGTCACGCGGTTCCAGTTCGAGTCAGTCAGTTCCACAGTCACGCCGAATGTAGAGCCCGCAACCTGCGCGGTTGAGTTGCCTGATTTACCCGACGGAGAACCCGGGTCCGCGCTTTCGCCAGGGAGCAATACGCGCAGTCTGTCCGCCGCGCCGTAGGTCACAGTCACGGTGGAGTGTCCTTCCTGATAATAAACACCGGACGCAGTCGCCGCAGTGACGCGCCAGCCGGGAGCTGCGTTCACCGTCTTGAACAGCAGGGTAAAGTTGGACGTGCCGCCGTATAGATGGAGATTCGCGGAAGAAGGTTCCGTATCATACAGGTCGGCAGTGCGCAGGTACGCGAATGCCGCAGAAGTTGAAACGCGGTTGAAGTATTGGTCCACGAGGTTTACAGCCACGGTAGTGGACACACCCGCCGCAAGCTGGTTGGGCGTGCCGGACTTTCCGCCTGCATCCGGGAACTGGCCGGGCAGAGAAGTTTCACCCGGCATCAACACCTGCAGACGGACCGGGGTGGAAGCCGAGACATTGAAGTTCCCAGAAATGTCCGAAAGAATTCCGGGTATACCGGTATTGACGGAAATATTCGCCGCTGTGGACGAGGTGTAGAACACCACGCGGAAATTGCGTTGTCCGCCGGAAAGCGTATTGGCCGTGCCGTCCGGATAAGTAGCGTATCCGTCGCTTCCGGAAATTGTCACATTGTTGAGGGTGTTGGTAGAAACAAGGTTCCACTGCATATCCGTGGCGCGTACAGTGACGAGCATGGTATTGCCGGCAGTCCCGGTGTTATTGTTCAAAGGAGTGCCGGACTTGCCCGCGCCTTCCACCGGATACTCGCCCGGTATCAACACCTGCAAACGCGTGAAGGAAGAGGCCTGCACTGTAACGACCGACGACGTATCGTTGACGACCTGCCATCCGCCTGCGTTCACAGCCAGACGCTGACTGCCCACGGTGCGGAACCGTACCGGCGAAATCGTGCCTTCGCCGAAACTGCCGATACCAAGTCCCACAGAATTGAACGTGTCAAAGTTCGGGTCCGATGAGGATGAAATGGAAATCGTGATCTGCGGGTTGTCCGTTCTCCGGTTGAACCGCGAGTCCACGGCGCGCACCGTGACGTTGAAATCAACACCTGCAGTCTGGTTCGACACAGACCCGCCCCGGCCGCCGGCTGAACCGGGCAGCGGAGTTTCCGCCGGCACCATGACCAGCAGATAATTTTCCGTGTTGTTGGAATTTGCGGTATAAGTGGAAGCGGCCGTGATTGCGTTCAGCGTTGCAGTGGCAAACGCGAGCGCCGGCGACGTGGCCGGTGTGCTGGCAATACCGTTATGCCGCGCCGTCTTCGGCTGAATGTAGAAAATAGAAGTTCCGTTGACCAGCGTAGCGTTGCCCGGGTCAGAATCATAAGCGTCGTCGGTGACGACATTCACCACCGCGCTTGTGTCCACAAT
>CAYHWZ010000185.1:0-5399 GCA_964359975.1 uncultured Elusimicrobia bacterium
CTCAAACGCTACAGTGATATGCAGGTCGACCGTATCATCGAGGAAAAAACCAAGACCGAGTCCGTGATCTATTCCATTGCCGACGGTATCATACTCACCAGTCAGCAGGGAGATATCCAGCTGCTCAACAAGCAGGCCATCCGCATTTTTGGTCTGAATCAGGAACTGCCTGCGATCGATTCCGCTCCGAAAGATGGTTCTGTAATTTCAGCGGAACATGACCTGATCGGCAAAAATATTTTCCAGGTGCTCTCCGACCTCAAACTCAAACAGTCCCTGCACGAACTGCTTCTCAAACCCGACCAGCCCATCATCAAGGAAATTGCGGTGGAAACGGAAAACTACCGTCAACACTATCAGCTTTCTGCGGAGCTGGTCTACACTCCGCGCACTGCCAAGAAAATCGGCGTGGTCACTGTCATCCACGATGTTACGCTCGAACGGCAGATGGACGAACTTAAAGACGGGTTCCTCCATTCCATCACCCACGATTTGCGCAATCCCATGACGTCCATCATGGGTTTCATGAAATTTTTAATCGACGAAACCGCCGGTCCCATCAACGCCCAGCAGAAACAGATGCTCACCACCATGGACCGCGCCAGCACGCGTCTGCTCGGTATGATCAACGATATTCTCGATATTGCCAAAATCGAAGCGGGAAAATTGGAAGTGGAACTCAGCCCTGTTTCCGTGCCCAGTATGCTCACCGGTGTCCGCGAGCTTTACCGTCCTCTGGCAGACAAAAAGGCCGTCAAACTGACTCTGGAAATGTCGGACTTATTGAGCCAGTCGGACCTTGTCATTCAGGCGGATCCCAACCAGATCGAAAGAGTTGTTGGCAATCTCGTAGCCAATGCCATCAAGTTCACACCAGGCGAGGGCGCCATCACTCTGCGTCTGGAAGATTTGCAGGACCGTGTGCAGATTTCCGTCATTGACAGCGGTCCGGGAATCCCGGAAGAGTACAGGGAAAAAGTGTTTGACAAGTTTCAGCAGGTCAAGGGGCAAAAACACGGAGGCACCGGTCTGGGTCTCACCATCAGCAAATATTTCGTCGAGCTGCACAAGGGAAAAATCTGGGTGGATGCAAATGCCGGCAAAGGTTCGTGTTTCGTTTTCTGGGTACCCAAAGGGTTGGAACGCTCCGAAACCGGCGAGATTGTCGTGCGCAAAGCAGTGGCCACATGAAAAAATATCTGTCTGCATTTCTCCTGGCGTTCCTTGTCCCTGCGGGAATTTTTGCCGCGGAAGTTCTGCAGGAAATCACGGTGAAAGAAGGCGACACTATCTGGGGTATCGCAAGTTTTTATTTAAAGGACCCCAAACGCTGGCCTGAAATTCTCCGGCACAACAATCTTCCTGTCACCGACCCGTCCGTGGCTCTGCCCGGCATGAAACTGAAAGTGCCGGTCCTTCTGATCAAAGAACATCTGCGGAAAGCCAAACTCATGTCCCTGCTGAACGATGTGCGGTACCGCCGGAGAGACGATTCTTCGTGGAAAAAAGCTCTGCAGGATATGGACCTGTTCAATGAAGACGGACTCCGCACTATGGAAAATTCGCGCGCGCAGGTCAAATTTTTCAGCGGCGATGTTCTCCGCATGGACGAAAATTCGCTTGTTATCCTGCGGCCTGAACTGAAAGTGGAGGAAGTGAACCTGGTTTCCGGCGCCATCCGCGGAGCGCGCACCAAGCTGATCACTCCCACTGCGCAGATCACGCCCCAATCCGGAGACACGGTTTACAAAGCCCGTATCCGCGAAGATAAAGCTACCGTCGTGCAGGTCGAAAAAGGAAGCGCGGAAATCTTCGGGCTCGATACCGGCAAGAAAGTGGTCCTGCAGGCAGGGTTTGCCAACATTACTCTGCCCAAACAGGCGCCTTCTGTGCCCATGAGAGTGCCGAATCTGCCGGATTTTAAAATGCCGGACTTCACTCCGGCCGGCGACCTTGTTGTCCCGTCTGATGTGGATATGCCTTCTGCCAAAGTTCCCGCGTCCGATTCGATTGAACTCGATCTGGAACCGCCCGACGAGTATGTGCCGTCCAAAGGAACCGATTACGGCGCACAGAAGGAAAAGGAAAAACCCGGCGCAAAATCAATCCAGTGGAAAGAACTTAAGATAATGGTTTCCAAGGACTCCAAGTTTTCGCAGATTGTCTGGGAAGGAAGGCAGGAACTGGGCTCGGAAAAGCCCGTGACCAATGCCCGCAACTATGGATTGCCCGACGGTAAATATTTCCGCGGTGTGACCTATTTCGACGACAAAGGTCGTGAAACGAATGTGCGTATGCTTGGCTCGTTTGAAATCGACACGGTACCGCCCAAGATCTCCATTCTTTATCCGCCGGAAGGACACCAGACGCGCGAAGCCCTGGTCAGTATCGAAGGGCAGACCGACCCGCGCTGTTTTGTGACTATCAACAATTATCCGGTTTCCATCGGTTCCGACGGCAAATTTTCCTGGTCCGTGGTGCTGGCCAAAGAAGGACCCAACAAAATTAAAATCACATCCCGCGACCCTGCCGGCAACCGGTCCCAAACCGAGCGCACCATCTTTCTAATCAGCAGTTCAGCAAGATAGTACGGCTGAAATATCGCACAGAGCCGTCGCGTATTTTTGGAGTCAAGTGATACGGAGGGTATCAAAATGAAAAGAAAGTTCACTGAATATCAGCAAGGGTTTACACTGATCGAGCTGATGATTGTGGTCGCCATTATCGGCATTTTAGCCGCCGTGGCAGTCCCGAAATTTGCGGAGATGCTGCGCAAGTCCAAGGAAGGTTCCACAAAAGGTTCGCTGACCAACATGAGGTCCGCACTGAGTGTCTATCTCGGAGACAATGAGGGAAACATTCCTGTGGCACAGTGCGATCCCGCAGATTTAGTCGATGAGGCAGGCGATGCTCTGATGAAGACCGCCATGATGCCCAAATATATGGAAAGTTTCCCAACCGTAAAATTGGGGCAATATCATGGTGATGGATGGTTTGTCAAGGTTTGTCTCGGGTTTTTCGACGGTAACAGGTCCAGCAGTTCGATCACCACAGACCGTCCGACTGATGGCGGAGCATGGAACTACACAACCAATCAGAATGGACAGTTCTGGGTGAACTGCACTCATACGGACACCAAGGGTGTATGGATAACTAACTGGTGAATCAGGCGGTGAATTTCGGTTGCTTCAGTTTGTATTAAAGTTTATCCGGCGGCTTCTCTCCGAACAGTCCCTGCGGCCGGAAAGTGAGAATCAGTATCAATATCGCAAAAGCAAAAATATCTTTCCACTCGGCACCGCCAGGAATGAAACCTGCGCCCAGCGATTCGAGCACGCCGATTAAAATGCCGCCCCACACCGCGCCCGTGATGTTGCCGATACCGCCCAGCACCGCGGCAGTGAACGCCTTGATGCCGGGCACAAATCCCATATTGTATTTCACCGAACCGTAGTAAAGCCCGTTCAATAAACCCGCCGCTCCGCCCAGCGCTCCGCCCAGCAAAAATGTCAACGAGATAATGCGGTTCGTGTTCACACCGAGCAGTTCCGCCGTGTCGCGGTCGCCGGCTGTGGCGCGCATGGCTTTACCCAGCCGGGTTTTCCGGATAAAAAATCTCAGACCTGCCATCAGCGCAAACGATACCGCTATAATGAATATCTGCAGACTGTTGATATCGCTTTCCCCGATGCGGAACTGTTTCACGGTAAAAAGTTCCGGGAACGGCACCGACTGGTCCGAACAGAAAAGGAACACAAAATTCTGCAGAAAAATGGAAACGCCGATGGCGGAAATCAGCGGCGCAAGTCTGGAACTGTGGCGGAGCGGTTTGTACGCGCTGCGCTCTATCAGCAGTCCGAGCAGAGCGCTCCCGGCCATGGCCGCAACGATTGCTGCGATTATCTGCACCGGACCCCCCTGAGGCAGAGCTTTCAGCACAGTAAGCGCGGCAAGCGAAAAAAATGCTCCGCTCATGAAAATTTCCGAATGCGCAAAATTGATCATCATCAGGATTCCGTAAACCAGCGTGTACCCGAGCGAAATGAGCGCGTAGATGGACCCTAGTGTCAGTCCGTTGATCAACTGCTGAAGAAGCATGTTTATTCCCCGAATGAAACTGAAAAGATGTTGGAAAAATCCTGCTTGAATATTTTAACTGCGTTGTCCGGCAAACGCAGTTGTATGGACCCCTGATGCAATGCCGTGTTCCTGTCCCGCCACTGCGCTCCGCCGATGATTTTGCGTCCGCCGGACATCAAATCGTTCCTTACCGCGTCCGTGAAACACCAGCCCGGGTCGCCCGCCGCAGCGGGATACTGTCCCTGTTCGCAATGTTCGCTCGCAATACCCATCTTCCGCAGACTTTCTTTCAGCCATCCGTGAATGGCGCAATAAGATTCGTTCACTGGCCAGGGGATTGAGCTGTTCTCTTTACGCCAAATCAGAGTGAAACAGAGGTCGTCACCATGCTGAACTTTCCCGCCGCCCGTCGGACGCTGGACAATTTCCCAATTCTGTTTTTTGAGGTCTTCAATAAGTTGAGCCGCCAGACGTCCGCTCCGCCCGTAGGATAACGCGGGCCGTGTCCATTGATAAAACCGCAATACAGGTCCCGACCGGTTCTCAAGAACCTGCCGGAAAAGTTCACGGTCCAGCGACATGTTGGTTTCTGCGTCAGCGGTTTGCGCGGGTATCCATTGCCAGGTTGTCCGGTCAGCGCTGAATGCCGGAGCCCGTGCAGTGTCTACCGCGCAGGGATTCATTTTGAGGTCGGCCAGCGGAGGACAGGACTGCGCGCCGCTGTCACTTCGTCGAGACGGCGGACCGGCGTGGTGTGCGGAGCAGTTTTCAGTTTGGCAGGATCCTTTCTAGCTTCGTCCAGAATATCGCTCATGGCTTTGACGAACCGGTCCATACTCTCCATGGATTCTGTTTCTGTGGGTTCGATCATCATGGCTTCCGGCACAATCAGCGGAAAATAAATCGTCGGCGCGTAAAATCCGAAATCAAGCAGGCGTTTCACAATATCCAGCGTCTTGACGCCTTCTTTGGCCTGCGCGCTGCCGGACAGCACACACTCGTGCATGCATGGTTCGTCAATGAACGGTTTGAAGAAACCTTTCAGTTTCACGCGCAGATAATTGGCGTTCAAAATAGCATTGCGGCTGACCGACTGCAGACCGTCCTGACCGAGTGAGAGAATATAAGTGTAAGCACGCACCAGCGCGCCTGTGTTGCCGAAAAATGCTTTGAGCTGTCCGATACTCTGCGCGGAATCTGTGACAAGCTTAAACTTGTCCTTCTCTTTCACAATCCTCGGTACCGGCAAATATTTCGCCAGCTCTTGTGTCACACCCACAGGCCCTGCGCCAGGCCCGCCGCCGCCGTGCGGCACGCTG
>CAYHWZ010000186.1:0-5399 GCA_964359975.1 uncultured Elusimicrobia bacterium
AATAGGGTGGGGAATTACATTTGACGTGAAATACTTTGCACACGAGTTTCCATTTTCACCCCCACCTAACCTCCCCCTTCCCTCCTCTTCGGCGGGCACGCAAGGGGGAGGAAGTAGTGGTTTTGCGCTTAATCTTTAGGTTTGACTTTGGGCGGGGGATTTGGTATCTTATAGTTTCTACTTACTATTGCTTTAACTTTTTTCAGGAGGTTACTCATATGAGTGACAACACTATTCCAGGGTCGTTGACTTCAGGTAAAGGCGGGGCTGTGGCGGAACATCCGGGTCCTTTTATTGACCAGGGAGCGCCTCTGCCTGAGAAGTATGGCGAAACCAGGATAACGCTTATGCCCAGGGACCCGCACTGGATGTACTCTTATTGGGAAGTGACCGACCAATCTATTAAGGAAATCAAATCCAAACACGGGGAAAATATCTTTATGGAAGCGCAGGCGACTCTGCGGATGCACGAGATTGCAGACGGTATGCAGCCGGGTCAGTCTGTGCGGTTTATGGATGTGGCTGTCAGTCTGGACGCGAGGAGCTGGTATCTGCGCGCGGACAAGGCGAACTCGGGATGGTTTGTGGAGTTGGGACTTAAGACTGCGGACGGAAGGTTTATTTTGATTGCGCGGTCGAATCTGATCCGGCTGCCGGCGGCAACGGTTTCCACTGTTCTGGACGAAAAGTGGGCCTATATAAAGGAAGAACTTGAAAAGATAATGGAAGCGTCCGGCGGGGGCAAGGTGGGGATGGGTTCGCTGGAATTGGCCCGGATGCAGGCGCAGAGATGGGAAATGCTTTCTCATATCAGTTCGTGGAGAGGGTCGGGCGGAATTTCTTCCATGGGTGTGGGTGGAGTGGTTTCGGGAGAGAAGGCGGGGACGTTTTGGCTGGTGGCGGATTGCGAGCTGATTCTGTACGGAGCGACGGAACCAACGGCGACTGTGACGGTGGCGGGTAAACCGGTGGAACTGAATCCGGACGGAACTTTTTCGCTGAGGTTTGCGCTGCCCGACGGTAAACTGGATCTGCCGGTGAAGGCGGTTTCGGGCGACAGAAACCATGAGCGGGCTGTGGCGATTTCGGTTTCGCGCACTACGCAGAAGTAAACTTTTCATAACAGTTTTTAACATCTATGAGTGAACCTACCGGTTATTGGAACCTGGTGCTGCATGCGCACCTTCCGTATATCAGACATCCGGAACATGACGACTTCCTCGAGGAAGACTGGTTATACGAGGCGCTGACCGAAACTTATATTCCTATCCTGGACTTCTCCGAACGTCTGCTCGACGAGGGGGTTCACTTCCGGTACACCATCAATCTTTCTCCGAGTCTGTGCAGTATGATGCGGGACGAACTTTTACAGAACCGTTATCTGCGGCACTTGAACAAGCTGATTGAACTCTGTGAGAAAGAAATAGTGAGGACGAGTGCGCTGCCGAAATTTCAGACGGTGGCGATGATGTATGAAAAGCGTTTGAAAAAGTGCCGCGCGATTTTTGAGAAGTATCACCGGAACATTTTGACAGGGTTCAAGAATCTGCAGGACGCGGGCGCGATTGAGATTATCACATGCTGTGCGACGCACGGGTTTTTGCCTTTGATGACGGACAGGCGGGCACAGGCGGCGCAAATCCGGATGGGCGCGGACTATTATACGGAAACTTTCGGGCGCAGACCTAAGGGTATTTGGCTGGCGGAGTGCGCGTACACGAAGGGTGTGGACGAGATTTTGAAGGAGGAGGGTATTCAGTATTTTTTCATGGACGCGCACGGGATTTTGTTTGGTTCGCCGCGTCCGAGGTACGGGGTGTTTGCGCCGGTGCTTTCACCGTCGGGTGTGGCGGCTTTTGCGCGCGATATGGAAACGGCTCAGCAGGTTTGGAGCGCGGAGTCGGGGTATCCGGGCGACAACCGTTACCGCGAATTTTACCGCGACTTGGGTTATGATTTGGAGTACAGTTATGTGCGGCCGTATCTGCATGCGGACGGTGTGCGCAGGAACATCGGGCTGAAGTATCATCAGATTACGGGCAAGGTGCAGCTCGACCAGAAAGAGGCGTACAATCCGGAATGGGCGAATACTGCGGCGGGGGAACATTCGGGCAATTTTGTGTTCAATCGCGGGCATCAGGCGAATTATCTGCGCGGGGTTTTGGGGCGGGAACCGCTGGTGACGTCCATGTATGATGCGGAACTTTATGGGCACTGGTGGTATGAAGGGCCGCAGTTCCTTGAGTATGTTTTCAGAAAATTGCATTTTGACCAGAGCACTGTGAAGAGTATCACTCCGTCGGAATATATGAAAAAGTTTCCGAACATTCAGGTGCTGCAGCCGTGCGATTCGTCGTGGGGGGACAAGGGTTACTACGAGGTGTGGCTGAACGGGACGAACGACTGGATTTACCGGCACCTTCACAAAATCACAGAGAAGATGATTGAGTTGGCGGAACGGGTGCGTGTGCCGGGAACGGATTTGGAACGGAGGTCTTTGAACCAGATGGCGCGGGAAGTGTTTTTGGCGCAGGCGTCGGATTGGGCGTTCCTTATGACGGCGGGGACGGCGACGCAGTATTCTGTGAAACGGACGCGGGACCATGTGCACCGGTTTTTGACTTTGGAGAGAGAGTTTACGTCGGGGCAGATCAATGAGTCGTTTTTGCGGGAGTGTGAGTGGAAGGACAATATCTTTCCTAACGTGGACTATGGAATTTTCCGCTGGAAACGATAAATCACATCTCCGTTCTATTTTGCTCAAAAGGCAAATGATGGGAACTGAAATGAAGGAGGGCAGTGAAATGATTATGGAAATTGAAAAGTCGAAAAAACGAGGGCGGCACAGGAAAATTTATATTTCGGGGTGAAATGGCGGGTCAGAAGTGAAGTCATCGGCGACGGTGAAGCCAGCGGCTGTCAAAAAAAGTGCGGCGGCGGCAGGTCCAAAATCTTACATTGTGATTGACTATCCGAAGGAAGGGGAAAAGTTTTATCCGCATCATTATTCGATACGGATAGGCGCGGGCGGAGGGGAGAATGTGGAGATTTCTTTTGACGGCGGGGAGTGGACGGGATGCAGGAATACGGCGGGGTACTTCTGGTTTGACTGGCATTCGATTGCGTCGGGGAGTCACAAGATTACGGCGCGGCTGAAATTGGCGGACGGGAAGTTTAAGAAGAGTAAGGCGGTGCGCTGCGAAGTTTACTGAGTTAGGTAAGTCTTTAAAAAAGCAGCCGGTATTTTATGCCGGCTGCTTTTTTTGTTGGTTACAGAATTACTGGAGATACTACTCACCTGAAAAGAAGTTTACCCCCCACCTAGCCTCCCCCGCAAGGGGGGAGGAAAATTATGTATAATTTATAGATATGGCTAGTTCTATTGAAATTAGAAAGAAGTTTCTGGATTTTTTTGTCCGCAACGGGCATACGCGGGTGGATTCGGATTCGCTTGTGCCGTCGGCGGATCCATCGCTGCTGTTCACTTCGGCAGGGATGGTGCAGTTCAAGCGGCATTTCCTGGGCAAGATCAAATTGGAGTACAGGCGGGCAACCTCGTCGCAAAAGTGTTTGCGCACGTCGGACATTGAACGGGTGGGTTTGACGGCGCGGCATCTGACTTTTTTTGAGATGTTGGGGAATTTTTCGTTCGGGGACTACTTTAAGCCGGAGGCGATTGAGTGGGGGTGGACGTTCCTGACGAAAGAGTGCGGGCTGGATGCGGGGAGACTGTACGCGTCGGTGTATAAAGAAGACGAGGAATCATACGGGTATTGGAAAAAGTTTTTGCCGGAATCGCGGATTGTGCGGCTGGGGGAAGAGTCCAATTTCTGGAACATGGGACCGACGGGTCCGTGCGGGCCGTGCTCGGAAATTTTGATTGACCAGAAGGATATTCCCAAATGCGGGAGGGCCGATTGCGGGCCGGGATGCGATTGCGATAAGTTTTTGGAAGTGTGGAATCTGGTGTTCACGCAGTTTGACCGTCAGGCGGACGGTAAACTTTTGCCGCTGCCTCAGAAAAATATTGACACGGGGATGGGGTTGGAACGGCTCTGCTCGGTGGTCAATGGTCTGAAAAGCAACTTTGAGACTGACTTGTTTGTGCCTTTGATCGAGCAGGCGCGCGCGGCTACGGGCACGGAAAAATTGAGTCCGGAAGGGGAAAGCGCGCTGAAGATTATTGCGGACCATTCACGGGCGGTGACTTTTTTGATTTCTGACGGTGTGCTGCCGTCGAATGAAAAGCGGGGGTATTTGACGAGGCGGCTGCTACGAAATGCGGTGGTGCAGGGAAAGATTTTGGGTCAGCAGGAAGCGTTCCTTTGCGCGGTGATTAAGAGTGTGATCGAGTGCATGGGGGATGTTTATCCGGACTTGAAATCCAAGCGGGAAAATATTTTGAGTATTGTGGGAAATGAGGAAGCGCAGTTCCTCGACACGTTGAGCAACGGGTGGCCGTTTTTGCAGAAGGTTTTGACTGAGGCGAAGGATTCGGCGAAGAAGACTATTCCGGGGGAATCGCTTTTCCGGCTGCACGACACTTACGGGATTTTGTTTGAACTGGTGCAGGCGTTTGCGCGGCAGTCGGGGCTGAAAGTCGATGCGGACGGGTTTGAGAATTTGCTTTCCAAACAGAGGGAGATGGGGCGAAGCGCGTGGAAAGGGTCGGGGGACAGGGAAGTGACGCTTCACGCAGAAACTTTGGCGCGGACAGGGGCGGTAAAATTCCGCGGGTATGAAGTGTTGAAGTGCGATGCAAAGGTTGCGGGACTGCTGAAGATTTCGGGTGAAGAATGGTCTGCCGTTGATTCGCTTGCGGAGGGTGACGAAGGGGAAGTGGTGCTCGATGAGACGCCTTTCTACGCCGAGAGCGGCGGGCAGGTGGGGGACAAGGGCGTTTTGGTAACTTCTGGTAAATCTGAGGCGGAAGTTTTGGACACGCAGAAACCGGTGGAAGGGTTGATTGTGCACCGTGTGAAGATTAAGAACGGGACGGTACGTGTGGGGGACAAGGTGTCGGCGATTGTGGACGAAAAGCTGCGCAAGGTTACAATGAGGCATCATACGGCGACACATTTGCTGCATGCGGCTTTGCGGAAAACACTGGGGCAGCAGGTAACGCAGGCAGGGTCGCTGGTCTCGCCGGAAAAATTGAGATTTGATTTTACGTATCCGAAGGCGCTGACTTCCGACGAGATGCGGACTGTGGAAAAAGAGGTGAACCGAGCGGTGCTGGAAAATATTGCGCGTGACCGGAAAGAAACGAGTCTGGACGATGCGCGGTCGCATGGTGCGCTGGCATTTTTCGGCGACAAGTACGGGGCGAAGGTTTATGTGGTGAGTTACAGCGGGGCGAGCACGGAAGTTTGCGGGGGAACGCATTGTTTGTCGACGGG
>CAYHWZ010000187.1:0-5390 GCA_964359975.1 uncultured Elusimicrobia bacterium
AATCTACGGTCCTGAATCATCGGGCAAGACTACGCTTTGTCTCTCGATTGTGGCGCAGGCGCAGAAACTGGGCGGGGTGGCGGCTTATATTGACGCTGAACATGCGATGGACCCGGTCTACGCAAAAAAGCTCGGCGTGGATTTAGACAACTTGCTCATTTCGCAGCCGGATTCGGGCGAGCAGGCGCTTGAAATTACGGAAAAGCTGGTACGGTCGGGCGCGATAGATGTGATTGTGATTGATTCTGTGGCCGCGTTGGTGCCTCAGGCAGAAATCGCAGGCGATATGGGTGACTCTCACGTGGGGCTGCAGGCCCGGCTGATGTCCCAGGCGCTGCGTAAGCTGACTTCTACCATTTCAAAATCGAACACTTGCCTGATTTTCATCAACCAGCTCCGTCAGAAAATCGGTGTGTTTTACGGTAATCCTGAAACTACTCCCGGCGGCTTGGCGCTGAAGTTTTATGCGAGTGTGCGGCTGGATATCCGCGCGAAAGAAAAGCTTAAGAACGGCGACCAGATTATCGGCGCGCGCACAGTGGTGAAAGTGGTGAAGAATAAAGTGGCGCCGCCGTTCCAGCTGGCGGAATTTGAAATGATTCACGGCGAAGGCGTGCCAAGAGAAGCGTTTTTGCTCGATATCGGCGAATCGTCTGGCGTGCTGGAAAAGTCCGGCACATGGTACCTTTACAAATCCGAGCGGCTTGGTCAGGGCAGGGACAATGCCAAAGCGTTCCTTAAATCCGCGCCGAATATCGCCGACGATTTGGAAAAGGAAATCCGGGCGAAACTTCTTGCTCCGACGAACGGCGCTGAAACCGCCAAGAAAGAGGAAAAAGCCGAACCTGCCGCAAAAGCCGGCGCCGGCAAGTCTTCAAAAGAAAAATAGATTGGATATGACTGTGCCCGGACCCGAAAATACGGGCCGGGCTGAAATAACGGACCCGCAGAACGCAAAGTTTCTTGAACTGTTCCTCAAATATCTCCGCTTCGAACGAAACCTCTCGGAAAACACTCAAAAATCCTACGCTTACGACCTGAAGAAATACCTGAATCATCTTTCTAAAAGCAGGGTGTCGCTGGAAAAGGTCACGCATCAGAAAATCATCGAGTACCTGATAACGCGCCGCGACAAGGGCATGCAGACCACGTCGATTTACCGTGAACTGGAATCCATCAAAATGTTGCACAGGTTTCTTTTTGCCGAGGGGTATCTGACCAAGGACCCTGGGGCAAAGGCCGCGTCGCCGAAACTTTTGCGGCGGCTGCCGGAATATTTGAGTTCACGTGAAGTGGACCGGTTTTTGTCTGCTGTGCCGATGCGGCGGGAGGCGGATGTAAGGTTCAAGGCGATGCTGGAACTGCTCTACGCGTCCGGCATGCGGGTGAGCGAGTTGGTGAATATGAAGATGAGTCAACTGGACCTTGAATCGGGGTTTGTGCGCGTGATGGGTAAGGGCAGGAAGGAACGGATCGTGCCAGTAGGATTGTCTGCGCGCGGGGCTTTGCGAAAATATCTGGATGTGCGGACCAATAGGCGGCGGGGACGATTACAGACGAGCGATGCGCTTTTTTTGACCAAGTTCGGCAAGGCAATGTCGCGTGGCGAGTTTTGGCGTCAGCTGAAAATGTTCAGCAAGAAAGCGGGTCTGCATCATGATGTGTCTCCGCACATGTTCCGCCATTCGTTTGCAACGCACTTGCTGAAAGGCGGGGCGGATTTGCGCTCGGTGCAGGAACTGCTGGGACACTCTTCACTTTCTACGACGGAGATTTATACGCATCTGGATAACCGTCACATCAAAGAGATGCACCGGCGTCATCATCCGAGAGGATAGGGGACTGGGTTGAATAAAATCAGCAGAATATTGGCGGGCGCTGTGTGCTTTCTGACTTTGGCATCGCAGCTCTTTGCCTGGGGCGGGTCGGGGCACAAGATTATCAATATGGGCGCCATCCATTTTTTGCCGGAACCGCTTAAAAGATATTACCGGCTGAATGAAGCGACGGTTGTGGGGGAATCCATCACGCCGGATTTGTGGAAGGGCGATGACCGGGAGGAAGGGCCACGCCATTATATTGATATTGACCGGTATGAAGCGTATCCGTTTCCGTCGTTTCCGGCCAGTTTCGATGATTTTGTTTCGCGGTTCGGAAAGGCGAAGGTGGAAAAGAACGGGACTGTGACATGGCGGATTGAAGAGATGTTCAAACTGCTGAAGGATTCGTTTGCGCAGGGCGACTGGAAATCCGCGCTGGATCAGTCGGGATGGCTGGGGCATTATGTGGCGGATATGTATGAACCGTTTCACACTACGGACTATCACGATGGTAAAACGACTTCTCAAAAAGGGATTCATCTGCGGTTCGAAGATAAAATGCTCAGGCGTTTGATGTCGAATTTCAGAGTCACAGGGTCGTCGCAGGTGTATGTGGTGAGCGATGTACCGGTTTTTGTGATGGATGTTATCCGTGAAGGGTATCCGCATATTGACGAACTCTGTCTGGCCGATGATGCGGCGCAGAAAAAGGGTCCTGCCGAGTCCACGGCATATTACGCGGAACTGTACCGTTTGACCGGCAGGTTTGCAAAGGTGAGGATGACGAGCGCGTCGCATGGGCTGGCCAGTTTGTGGTATACGGCGTGGGTGCAGGCCGGAAAACCTGCGCCGCCCCGACGGTGAGGCGGGAACGACAATGAACGGGAACCGTGCCAAAATATTCACTGCAGTCTGGATAGGGCTGATTGTGGCGGACTATTTCATGCAATTTTTTGCGAGCCGGTACTGGTATGAACATGCGATGCCGTTTGTTCATAAGCTGATGTCGCGATGATAGTCACGCTTCCGCTGGATTTGATTTGCGTGGGACTGGTATTTTGGGTTGCGGCAGGAGCCGGGCGCACGATACTGCGGAAAGTGTGGGGCGCGGAGCAGGATTCTCCCGGATTGGAACTGGTATTTTCCATCGGGATTGGACTGGCAATTCTATCCTACATAGTGTTTGTGATGGGTGTGGCAGGATGGCTATATGGTTGGACCTTGCGGTTGATGATTGCGGTGATGTGCGGTCTGTTTTTCCGGGAGATGAAATCTGTGTTGATGGAAACCCCGGCACTCTACAGGTGGTGCAGGAAATCTTTTGCCGGACGGTACGATATTTTGCTGGCTCTGCTGGGTGTTGCGGCGGCGGCAAGCAATCTGGTGTTCAACTATTCTCCTCCGACGCAGGTGCGGGAAATGCTCTACGACCTCACGGCTCCCAAACTGTACCTTTCGCATCACTCTCTGATTGAATGGAAATATCAGAAAGAGTTCTATTATCCCATGCAGATTCAGATGCTGTACACTCTGGTGATGGGAATGCGGAACGCGATGTGCGCCAAGCTGGTGCACTTTCTGCTGGGGATTTTTGCCGGGCTTGCGGTGTATTCTGCGGGAAGGCGATTTTTCAGCGCGCGCGCGGCCGGATATGCGGCAGTAATTTTTTACCTTATGCCCGTGGTAACGAGTCTGTCGGGCACAGCCAATGTGGATTTGGGAACGCTGTTTTACGGGCTGGCGGCGTTTTCCGCGTTGGCGGTATGGGCTGAACAGAGAAGCGCGAAATATATAGCACTGAGCGGTATTTTAGCAGGGCTGGCGGCAGTGACAAAAGTGACCGGCATTACTGTTGTTGCGGCGGGATGCGCATTTATCGTCGGGAACTGGCGCAGAAGGGAATCCTTTTCATCGCAGGGTAAACAGTTGACGCTTTTTTGCGCGATGTCAGCGCTGGCTTTTGCGCCGTGGGTTTTGCGGAATTGGCATTTGACCGGTAATCCTGTTGCGCCGTTCAGTGTGCGCGCTCTGGGGTGGGAGGGGCATGAGGCCGCGGATTTGGAAGTGAGCGGTTTGGAGCAGAGCAGTCCGGTTTTGACGTTCAGGGACCGGATACGTTTGCACCGCAATCTGATTTTTGGCGATTTTATTTTTGGGTGGGGACCGCTGTTATTCGCTTTTTTGCCTTTGGGTTTTATGGATGCTGAACGCCGGACTGCGGCGCGGCGGATGTCTGTATTAGCGTTTCTCAATTTTGCTGCGTTGTACGTGATATTGCCGTATCCGCACCGGTTTATGGAGAACAGATACTATGTTGTGACCTATGCGTTTATCGCGGTGATATCAGGGGCGGGTATGGAATATGCGGCGGATTTGTTCCGCAGCGGTTGGACCCGGTGGCTTACAGTGTGCTGCTTTATTTTTCCCTGTTTGACTTTCAATGGGCTCTTTTCTGTGACGCGACTGCCGCTTTTGTTCGGGCGTGAAAATGCGGAGAGTTACTTGAGACGCAAACTCCCGGTGTATGAAATGATTGTTTTTGCGAACAAGAATCTGCCTGCGGGGTCAAGAGTGCTGATGCTGGGCAGCGCCGATGCGCAGTCGTTTTACTGGGATGCGGAGATGATTTATCCGCCGCTGAAAATGCTCCGTCTGTCCGACAGCGGGTCGGTGATGGAGGAACTGAAACAGGAGAAGATAACACACGTGTTGGTTCTTGAGGAATCTTATAATTTTGATGCGGGGGCTAAAGTTCACCGGCATTTGGAAAACACGGGACTGGATTTGTATTGGGATTTGGATGAGATGAAGGGGAAGTTATTGAATGAGATTTTTGCGGATAAGACGCATGGGCTTTATGCGGTGAAGGGGTAGTAGGCAGGGTAGGGGGGAGGAAGTTCAAGCCGGGCGGTGCTGGTCTTTGGGGAGTCCGGTCTGCTGTTCTTCGGGGCGGTCCGCATACTTCAGCATGATTTCACTGATTTGGGGCAGGACTTTTTCGAATGCGGCCACGATTTCCGGGTCAAAATGTTTGCCGGAACTTTCCCGGATTATCTTCAGCGTATCGTCCAGCGAAAATTTTTCCTTGTAAACACGTCTAGATGTAAGCGCGTCAAAAACATCCGCCAGAGCAACGATTCTGCCTTCAATCGGGATTTCTTTTCCCTTTAAACCGGACGGGTATCCGGTACCGTCGAACTTTTCATGGTGCGAAAGCGCCACCACTGACGACATCTGCAGGAGTTCACTTTCGGAATCCTTCAATATTTTTGCTCCGTAAATCGGGTGTTGTTTCATTTCCACCCACTCGGTCTCGTCGAGTTTGCCGGGTTTCATGAGAATGGCGTCGGGCACGCCGAGTTTGCCGATATCGTGCATGGGGCTGGCGAGCAGGAGTTTTTCGCAGTAATCTTCGGGGAATCCCATGGACTTTGCAATCAGGGCCGAGTAACGGCTCATGCGGATAAGGTGCGATGCTGTGTCCCGGTCTTTGTATTCCGCCGCTGCCGCCAGACGGAAAATGGTGTCTTCCGCAGCTTTACGGACCTGGTCGTAGAGCTGGGCGTTTTC
>CAYHWZ010000188.1:0-5379 GCA_964359975.1 uncultured Elusimicrobia bacterium
CAAGCAGTTCTAGATCGTGTGCTTTGTCTATTTTTTTTATCGCGTCGCAGTTTGGGCAGATGAATATGTGTTTTACTAGATTGTCGGAATTAATTATCTGTGATTGCCCGCAGATGTATTTGAAATTAAGGTTTATAGTTTGGATGGATATTGTGGATTTTTCGAGCAAGGTGCCCTTGGACAGAGTATTGTAGGTCTGGATCAAGGCGTCTTCGCTGAAAGCGCTGCCCCGTCGGAAACGCACTTCCGCGACACTGCGTACATTTTTGTTCTTAAGTTGTTCGAGCAGACTGCTGACAACTGATTCAACGATTGAATATTCATGCATGTGCCTGGCCTCCTATTCTATTGAGAAGTATCCGGACAAGTTCAGGTATGCGCTGCCGGACTTCCGGTGAAATTTCTGTTCCATATTCAAATGTTTTTCCGCGGATTGTGTAAAGTTCGCACACCTCCGGTGCACGTCCGTACAGACTCTTCGCATAAGACAGCAAAATGGCCGGGTCAAATTGATGCGTGGATGGTTCGGGTATTTCCTGCTGAGCCGATATTTTCCGCACATTCAGCTGTCCATGCGCATCGCCATTTTCAGAAGCGTCCACAAAGAGCGCCACATCAGCTTCGCTTAAAGGTTCTGCCAGTTCCGGGACAAGCTGATGACGGTACAAGACTGTGGCCGTGTCCGGCGCCAGAATATTTTCCAACTGTTCAGCCACAGCCAATCCCGCGCCATCGTCGCTCCTCAGCGGATTTCCGTAGCAAAGAACCAGAACCTTCTTTTTACGAGCGGATGATTTCATCAAGAACCTTCCGGTCCGGGCCGACAAGCCGGACCTGCATCGGCATCCGGCCAGCCGCGTGCGTCGAACAACTGAGACAGGGATCGTAGGTGCGTATCACTGCTTCGACGCGGTTCAGCATGCCTTCAGTCAGTTTGGGGCTCTTGATATAATGTTTCGCGACCTCTTTGACGCTCCGGTTCATTGCCAGATTGTTGTGGCCGGTGGCGATAATGAGGTTGGCCCATTTCATAAGGCCATTGTCATCAATTTTGTAGTGATGAATCAAAGTCCCGCGCGGCGCTTCCGCCATGCCGATCCCTTCTCTGCGGTTTGGTTCAGCCACGGACCGCACATGGTCGCTTAGAATTTCCGGGTCCCTGAGAATTTCGTTCAACCGTTCCAGACCAAACAAAATCTCAATCAGCCGCGCATAGTGATAATGGAAAGAACTTAACCGGTCTTGCTTTGCCATTTTCTTAAAAATCGCATGTTCCTCGTCAGCGCGGGGGGAACCGCACCGGTCCGCCACCATCATCCGCGCCAGCGGTCCCACACGGTACATCCCGCCCGGATATCCCATCGGTTTATAATATGGAAACTTAAGATACGTCCAGGGTTCCACCGCCTCTTCGATTATTTTCGGATAATCCGAAGCCGGAATCTGATCTCCCAGAATTTTGCCGTCTTCATCCATGATCCTCAGTTTTCCCTCGTAAAATGCAATGCGCCCATCTTCGCGGACCAGACCCATGAACAAACTGGAAAAATTCCCCAGATTAGAAATTTCGTCGCGGTAATTTACCAGCGCCTTCTTGTACCAACCCAGCACACGCTCAATAATGACAAGACATTCCGGCATCCATGCAAGAATCTGGTCGCGCTCTTCGCGGGTCAGAGGTTTGCTCACTCCGCCCGGCACCACCCACGCCGGATGAACCCTCTTCCCGCCCAGCAGTTCGATGATCTGCTGACCGAACTTGCGCAGCCGCACACCGTCCCGCGCCAGTTCAGGATTCGATTGCAGCACGCCGAAAATATTGCGTTTCGCCGGGTCCGAGTCCATCCCCAGCAGCATGTCCGGCGACGACAGATAGAAGAAACTGAGCGCATGCGACTGAATCATCTGCGCAAGGTTCAAAATCCGTCTCAGCATATCCGCAGTGCGAGGTATCTGTACCGCCAGCAAATCATCGCACGCCTTTGCCGACGCCACCAGATGGCTCACCGGACAAATACCGCATATCCGCGCCATCAAAGACGGCATTTCAAAAAACGGTCTGCCTTCGCACAACTTTTCAAACCCGCGGAACTGCGTGATATGAAAAAATGCGTCCTCGACTGTTCCCTTGTCGTCCAGGTGAATGGTTATTTTTGCGTGACCTTCCAGACGCGTGACAGGATCAATGACAATTTTCTGCGGCATGACTATCTCCTTTTATTATCCGAAACGGGTACGCTCGCTAAGGTCCGGTATCCGCCCTTCCAAAAGTTCGCACAGCATGTAAAATATCGTGTCCGCCGACGGAGGGCATCCCTGCACAATCAAATCCACTGGCACCACCTGATGCACCGGCACCACCTTGTCCAACAACCGGGGCAGACCGTCTCTCGGAATCTGTTTCTGCAGACTTGCATTTTCAACATAGGCGCGTTCAAGCACCCGGTCCGGCGTGAACTGGTTGCGCATGCTTGGCACATTCGCGTTCACCGCGCAGTCACCGAGCGAAACCAGGATTTTGGTATGCGCCCGTATTTTCTGTATTTTCTTAAAATCGTCTTCACTGCTGACAGCGCCTTCCACCAGAGTCACATCCACGGAATCTGGAAATTCCTTGATGTCCACTAACGGACTGTAGACCAGGTCGATCTTTTGCGCCAGGTCTATCACCCGCTCGTCAATATCCAAAAACGACATGTGACATCCCGAACATCCGTCCAGCCATACCGTCGCAACGCGGGTTTTGTTCACTGTTTTTTCCTCATTGATTTAAGATAGGGCAGAAACTTCTGCTCCTTGGTCATTTCCGCGACAGACCTTCCCTTTTCCGAAAGCGCTCCGGTCGGGCACACTTGCACACACTTGCCGCAACTGGTGCACGTAGTCGAGTCGCCCCACGGCTGGCTTAGGTCGGAAATAATACGCGCCGACACTCCCCGGTTCATAATGTCCCACGTGTGCGCGCCTTCAAGTTCATCGCAAACCCGCACACACCGCGTGCAGAGAATACAGCGGTTGTGGTCCATCATAAACCTTTTGTGCGAAGCGTCCACGCTCAGTTTCTGGTTCAGATACGGCAGACGTACATGCGTCATTCCCTCTTCCTGTGCCGTGGCCTGCAGTTCGCAGTTACCGTTCGACACGCAGACAGAGCAGATATGGTTTCTCTCGGAAAAAAGCATTTCAAGTATCATCTTCCGGTATTTTTCCAGACGCGGCGACTCCGTCGTCACTTCCATGCCTTCCTCCACTTTCGTCACACATGCGGGCAGCAGCTTGTTGGTGCCCTTCACTTCCAGCAGACAGAGCCGGCACGCGCCGACTTCGGACAACCCTTCAAGATTGCAAAGCCGGGGAATTTCAATCCCGTTCTGGTCCGCCACCTGCATGATCGTTTCATCTTCGCGCGCGCCAAAATCCTGCCCGTTGATCTTAAAAGTTTTTACGTTGCTCATGACCGGAGGACCTCCTCCTTCTTAGCAGCGCTCATCCGGCACACACCCGCGGAACATTTCCTGTTTTGAATATGTTCCATGTACTCGTGCCGGAAATATCTCAGCGTGCTGTTGACCGGATTGGGCGCCGTCTGACCGAGCCCGCACAGACTCGTATTCTTGACCATATCGCAAAGCTCCACCAACAGGTCCAAATCCTTCATCGCAGCTTCTCCGCGCGTTATTTTTTCAAGCAAATGGTGCATCTGCACCGTGCCCACGCGGCAGGGCACACATTTTCCGCACGATTCCGTCATGCAGAATTCCATGAAAAATTTAGCCACGTCCACCATGCACGACGTTTCATCCATCACAATCATCCCGCCCGAACCCATTATCGAGCCCAGTTCAACCAGCGACTCGTAGTTCACCGGAATGTCCAGATGCTGTTCCGGAATGCACCCGCCCGACGGACCGCCGGTCTGCACCGCCTTGAACTTTTTGCCGTCCGGAATCCCTCCGCCGATTTCAAAAATAATCTTCCGCAGAGGCGTGCCCATCGGCACTTCGATGAGTCCTGTATTGACAATTTTGCCCGCCAACGCAAAAACTTTTGTGCCCTTACTTTTTTCAGTCCCGATTCCAGCGAACCATTTATGACCCTTGCTGATGATCGGAGCAATGTTCGCAAAAGTTTCGACATTGTTTATCAGAGTCGGTTTGCCCCATAGCCCGCTTTGAGCCGGGAACGGAGGCCTTGGGCGCGGCATACCGCGTTTACCCTCGATGGACGCAATCAGCGCAGTCTCCTCTCCGCAGACAAATGCGCCCGCACCCAGCCGGATATCAAAATGAATATTGTAGTTGCGCCCGAAAATATCGTTCCCCAGAATGCCCGACTGCTCGCACTGTTTCAGCGCTATGCGCAGACGCTTGATAGCGAGCGGATACTCGGACCGCACATAAATGTACCCCGTATGCGCGCCTACAGCGTACGCGGCAATCGCCATGCCTTCGATGACGCGGTGAGGGTCGCTTTCCAGCACACTGCGGTCCATAAACGCACCAGGATCGCCTTCATCCGCGTTGCATATCACATACTTTTCACTCGAATCAGTCTTGGCCACCGTGGTCCATTTAAGACCAGTGGGAAACCCGGCGCCGCCTCGTCCGCGCAGACCGCTCCTCACAATTTCGTCAACCACCTGTGCCGGCGACATGGCAGTCATCACCTTTTCCAGCGCGGCATATCCGCCTGTTCCGAAATAATCCTGTATACGTTCCGGATCAATGCGCCCGCTGTTTTCGAGCACGATCTTCACTTGCTCGCGGTAAAAAGGCAGGTCCGTCGGACATGCGAGCCGCGCGACTGGCTGACCATCCAGCCGCTTTACAATCTCTGCCGCGTCTGACGGCGCGACATTTTTATAAATGATATTTTCTTTTTCCAGGAGTACCAGCGGGCCGCTTGTGCACAGACCCAGACATCCGACGGATTTGACCTGGTGTCCGGTCTTATTACCTTGCTCTTGAAGGGCTTTTTCCAGCGCGGATTTTAGTTCATTGCTTTGGCAGGAAATACATCCAGCCGCCATACAGACATTCAGAGTCTTCCGGCTCTTCTGCAGTTCTATTTCATGTTCTGCAATTTTCTCCAATTCTTCTGGCAGCATAAATTCTCCTTGATAGGAAATCCGTCATTTTCAGCTTGACTTGGCGTCCTTACGTGTCCATGCGCGCAGACGGTCGGCGACAGATTCCGGCGTTACTTTTCCCGCGACCTCTCCGTCGAACACAACCGCCGGCGCCAACCCGCACGACCCCAGACACCTTGCGCTCAAAAGCGATATTTAGCCGTCCTCAGTTGTTTCGCCCGTTTCCAGTTTGGCAACAGAGTGAATCGCATCCAATATATTCCGCGAACCTCTGAGATAACAGGCCGTAC
>CAYHWZ010000189.1:0-5378 GCA_964359975.1 uncultured Elusimicrobia bacterium
CCGTTGGGACCGAGAATTCCGAAAATCGTGCCAGACTCGACGGTAAGGTCCACACCGTTCAGCGCCTGAATGATCACGCCGGAAGATTTTGACCGGTAACGCTTTTTGAGATTGGAAACTGAGACCGCGTTCATATTATATTACCCGTGCGATTTCCACACGCCGACAGCCAGCGAAAGCCATCCGGTCAAAAAAAGCAGTCCCCCCACCGGCGTGACAGCGCCGAGCCAGCGCAGTCCCGTCAAACTAAGCAGATACAGACTGCCGGAAAACAGAACTGTGCCGGCTGCAAACATGCCTGCCGACGACACAAACCATCCCGACTCCCACCGAGACATGGCCCAACTCACCACGAACAAGGCGAACGCGTGGTACATCTGGTAGCGCACACCGACTTCAAAAATGGCAAAGAGATCTGCGGGCAGACGCGTTTTCAAAGCATGAGCCGCAAATGCGCCGAACGCGACCCCGATGAATGCCGACAAACATCCGGCCATGAACACCATACGGACCAGCGGCGCAGTGAGACTCACTTGAGTTCGAGGGAAAAGGCGGTGTCGGGCAACGATTCAGCGCCCGCGGCAGTCAGTTCCGGATGCCCCTCGATTTCAAAACCGAGGTCGCGGATCATGGCCAGGTCGTCTGCTGGTTTCTGCCCTTTAGTTGTGAGATAATCGCCGACAAAGATAGAGTTGGCTGCGTAAAGCGCCAGCGGCTGCAGCCAGCGGAGATGGTACTCACGGCCGCCAGCCACACGGATTTCCGAATCAGGGTTCACCAGACGGAACATGGCGAGAATTTTGAGACATTTCTGCGGAGTGAGTTTGTTCTGATTTTCCAGCGGAGTGCCGGGAATGGGCATGAGAAAATTTATCGGAATGGAATCCACCTTCATTTTGCGGAACTCGAACGCGAGCGAGACAATTTCGTCGTCGGATTCGCCCATACCGAGGAGACATCCGCTGCAGGAGGAGAGCCCTGCTTTTTGCGCGGCGCGAACTGTGTCCACGCGGTCCTTGAAAGTATGAGTCGAGCAAATCTCTTCATAATGTTTTTCGCTCGTATTCAGATTGTGATTGTATGCGTCCACCCCGGCGCTTTTCAATTGCTCTGCCTGGGACGGATCGAGCAGTCCGAGACAGACACAAATCTGAAGTTGGGGATACTTTTCGCGCACTTGACGGACAGATACCGCCACCTGGTCCACTTCCCCGTCGGTGGGCCCGCGTCCGGAATTGACCATACAGAGCCGCTTTGCGCCGGACTCCACCGCGCGCCCTGCGGCAGCGAGGATATCCTCCCCCTTCATCAGAGGGTATTTGTCTATATCAGCTTTGGAAAGTTTGGATTGGGAACAGTAGGAGCAGTCTTCCGGACAGAGACCGGACTTGGCATTGAGCAGAAAATTGAGTTTGACGCGCTTGCCGAAAAACTTGCGCCGGACGCGGTAGGCAGCGTCCATGAGAGAGAGCAGATCCGCATCCGTGCAGTCTAGCGCGGCGCGGGCTTCGGATTCAGTTACACCATCGGACGAACATGCTTTTGCGGCGATACCGGACCAATCCATGCAAAACCTCCATTTGAGTTGTCAACCCTGCAAAAAAGCTACAGGTTGACATTATATCAAATGGAGGTTTACACAACAACTGCCGGATTTAAGAGACTTATTATTTGCCTTTCTGCATTTCTCCCGGCATATCCTGGCCCGGGGGCATGGGACACATGCGTCCCATCATCTGCTTACCGTCCATACCGCACATTCCGCGTCCGCCGCAATGACCGATGAGAAATCCGACCACTCCGCCGAGGAGAAGCAGGATGACCGCCACTAGCGCTTTGGCGCAGCAGCAGCGACCGCCGCAACGTCCCTTACCGCACTCTTCCTTCTTATCGTTCTTTTCTTCTTCCATGGTACACCTCCTAAGAATATAGAGACATCATACACCCTGCAGAGCGGATTTTCAAGTGCATATGCTTGTTGATATAATCTTCGCGTTGTGTTATAATTTTTTAGCTGACCTATGTCCTCTTTTCACACTCCAAAGAGCGCGCGGACCTTCGAGCGCGGAACCGGACAGAGATGATCCGGGTGAGTCGGCTCAACGGGTTCAAGATAACGGTGAATGCAGAACTGATCGAATTGATTGAATCCAACCCGGACACGACGCTGTGCATGGTGACCGGCTCGCGGATTGTGGTACGGGAACCGGTGAACGAAGTCATTGACAAGATCATGGATTACCGACGGGAATGTCTGAAAAACGGCAAAGCGCCGGCGGAATTGCTGTTGAAAACCTACAAAAAGGAAGTGTAATAACCGATGGATATAGCAACGATTCTCGGAATAGTTCTGGCGCTGGCCGCCATTGTAAGCGCCATCCTGATTTCACCGGGCGGCGCATCAAATTTCAAATTTTTCATTAATGCGGAAGCGTTTCTTGTCGTGATGGGCGGGACATTCTGTGCGCTGATGATAAACTATCCGTGGGCACAGGTATGGGGACTCCGTCGCGTGCTGAAAAAAATACTGCTTTCCGGCGGAGAGGACACTTCGCAGATGGTGACCACTTTTGTGGAACTGACCAAAAAAGCCCGTCAGGGCGGCATACTCTCCATTGAAGGCGACGTGCGGAACGTGCGGGACGATTTTATGAGACGCGGACTCCAGCTCGTGGTGGACGGTCAGGACAAAGATTTCATTCAGAACATGATGGAGACCGAGATCAGTTTCATCCGCGAACGGCACAAAATGGGCGCGGAGATTTTCTATGCGCTCGGCACTTATTCGCCGGCGCTGGGAATCATCGGCACTGTCATGGGCATGATGCTGATGCTGGCAACGATCGACGATATTGCCGCTGTGCCGCGCAAAATGGCAACTGCTCTGGCGGCCGCGTTCTTTGGACTGGGAATGGGTTACCTCGCGTTCCTGCCCATGGGCGGCAAACTGAAACGGCGATCCGAAGAAGAACTGCTTGTTAAAGAAATCGTTATCCGCGGAGTGCTGCTACTGCATTCGGGCGCTGCTCCGACGGCAATTGAAAACAATTTGAAAGCATATCTTGAACCTGCCAAACGCGCACAGATCAAAGGGGCATAAACTTTGCTGAAAGCGCCGCGAGGTTTCATCCGCGAAGACGACCTCAAGGTTGCGCCCATCGGGCACCCTGCGCCGCCGTGGATGGTGAACTACGCGGATTTAATGACGGAAATGGTGGCGTTTTTCGTTATTCTATACGCTCTAGGCGCGGCGCTCAACAAAGATGTGCAGGCAGCCAAAAAAGAAATTGACCAGCTCATGTCGGAAGAAAAGATTGAAGGCAAAGTCGAAGTCACAAAAGAAGGACTCAGAATCACCATGCAGGAAGGCGGCGAAACGAGCGATGGTATTCCATTTTTTGAGAGCGGGAAAGCGGAACTGACCGGGAAAATGGTGGAAATACTGAACAAACTCGCCCCCAGACTGAAGGATTTCGCCGGGAAAGGTCACGACATCATCGTCGAGGGACATACGGACAATGTGCCCATCAAGAGCGCAGTTTTTACCAGCAACTGGGAACTGTCCACAGCCAGGGCAACGGTGGTGGTACGGTACATGGCGGAACAGCTTCAACTGCCGCCGGAACGTATCGGCGCCACAGGATATGGAGAGAACCGTCCGGAAGCGCCCAACGAAACGGAAGAAGGAAGGCGGAAGAACAGGCGTGTGGTCTTTTTCGTGAAGAACCCGCAGACAACAACCTTCAAACAAACGCAGTAACTAAAACTAAACAAGGAGAATACAATGGCAAAAAAATACATCTATTTTTTCGGCGGTGGTAAAGCCGACGGGAACGGCAAGCAGAAGGATTTGCTCGGAGGTAAAGGAGCAGGCCTGGCGGAGATGTCGCGGTCCGGTGTGCCGGTACCGCCGGGATTCACAATCACTACGGATGTGTGCAGGCATTATTACGCGCACGGAAAACGTGTGCCGCCTGAACTCGAAACCCAGATGAAAGCTTCGATGGATAAACTGCAGAAGGTGGCGGAAATGAAATTCGGCGACAAAACTAATCCTCTGCTGGTATCTGTGCGCAGCGGAGCAAAGTTTTCCATGCCGGGCATGATGGACACGATTCTCAACCTCGGAATCAATGACGCGGTCATCGAAGGGCTGATAAAGCTGACGGGCAATCCGCGGTTTGTGTGGGATTCGTACCGCCGGTTCATCCAGATGTTCGGCAATGTGGTGATGGATATTGAAAAGTCCGAGTTTGAGCGCATTCTTGAAGCAAAAAAGCATGAGAAGAAAGTCACTCTGGACACGGAAATGAACGCGGAGGATTTGGCAGACTTGGTGCAGAGATTCAAGGCCAAGTATGAAGAGAAGACAGGGCAGGAATTTCCGCAGGATCCGTGGAAACAGCTCATTGAAGCACGCAACGCGGTGTTCCGTTCGTGGAACAATGAACGCGCGATTTCGTACCGCAGGATGAACAAGATTGCTGAGGACCTGGGCACTGCGGTCAATGTGCAGACCATGGTATTCGGAAACATGGGAGACACTTCGGCTACGGGCGTTGGGTTCACGCGCAATCCAGGGTCGGGCAAGCGGGAATTTTTCGGCGAGTATTTGATCAATGCGCAGGGAGAGGATGTGGTGGCCGGTATCCGCACGCCGCAGCCCATCCGCCATCTTGAGAAAGAACTTCCGAAATGTTTTAACCAGCTGAGAGAGATTACATCGAAACTGGAAAAACATTATCGCGACGTACAGGACTTTGAGTTCACCATTCAGCGTGAGAAACTCTACATGCTGCAGACACGTACGGGAAAACGTACGGGCATTGCGGCGCTGAGAATCGCGGTGGACATGGTGAATGAGAAGTTCATCACCAAAGACGAAGCAGTCCAGCGGGTGGAACCGAATCAGCTGGCGCAGATACTGGCGCCGGTTTTCGACGATAAAGAGAAAAAGGACGCGATCGGGAAAGGCCGTTTACTGGCCAAGGGTATTGATGCGGGTCCCGGTGCGGCGAGCGGCAAGATGGCATTCACCGCAGCTCGCGCGGTGCAGATGTCCAAGGAAGGTCCGGTGGTGCTGGTACGACCGGAAACTAATCCCGACGACATTGAGGGAATGGACGTGGCTGTGGGTATCCTGACCGCTATCGGCGGACGCACGAGCCATGCGGCTGTGGTGGCGCGCGGTATGGGCAAGCCCTGCGTGGTGGGATGCAGCGTGCTGAAGATTGATGAGCATGCGGCTACGTTGTCGGTGAACGGAACCAAACTTAAGGAAGGCGAATCTATTTCCATTGACGGGTTCACCGGAGAGGTGCTGGTCGGGCGTGTGAACACTTTGCCGTCGGAAGTGGTGCGCGTGCTGCGCGGCGAGA
>CAYHWZ010000190.1:0-5355 GCA_964359975.1 uncultured Elusimicrobia bacterium
TCTTGGGTTCCGGTGCGAACAGTTGGGCGCAGAGCGGCTTGTCGCCGAACACTTCCTATCAGGCGTTCGCGGCTGCGCAGAATGCCGGCGGTGTGGTGACTTCCAGTGCGATGATTCGGTTTACCAATGCCAATTTCCCGACTTTCTCATCGGTGACTGTGGTTAATGTTTCCAGCGTTGCGTTGACATGGTCGCTGAACGCTAATGCAGCCAACACTCAATTTCAAATCAGCCACGCAACGGAAAATGGATTTGTTGCGGAAACTTTATCTGCATGGTTTACTGGCACGACGACCAATACGGCTGGCTTGGCCGCAAGCACAAGTTACTGGTTCCGGGTACGTGCGCGTAATGGGGATGGTGTTAATACGTCGTACGATACTTCGTTCAGCACCGTGACATTGTCGGTGGCGCCGTCTTCCACTACAATATTAAATCCGATGTTCAGCGGGGTCACTCCCAGCACGATTGCCGTGTCGTGGACGAGTATTGCCGGGTCGAGCTATAATGCGGTGATTTCAACTGCGAGCGATTTCAGTGTGAATGTTTCTTCAATGCTCATTTTGTCAGCCAACTCGACTCTTTATCAGTTGTTGAATGAATTTACGACTTACTACTTTAAGGTCAAGGTTTCGTCCGAAGGGGACAGTGGGTATACTTCACCGGCAATTTCTACCAAGACTCTGCTCGGAGCTGCCAATACGATGAGTGTTTCAGGCGGTAATCTTGCTCCGGTAAACATAGCCCAGGGAAGTCAAAACGTGGGGATGGAAAGGTTGGCATTTTTCTCGAATGTCAACATTACTCAGATGAACCGTTTGCGGATAACGAAGCTGGGCACTGTTGTGGACGCGGACGTTGAAGCGGTCTCGATTTGGAGCGATGATGGGGATCAGTCATTCAGCGCTATCAATGATACGCTTATCGGTACGGGAGCTTTCAGCAGCGGTCTTGCAGATATCTACATCACAACGCAAACTTTTGGAACGACTACGGGGTATTTGTTTGTCGCGGTCAGTATCAAGCCGGGCGCGATTGTGGGGAATACTATCGGTGTGAGATTGAATAATAACACGGATGTGTTTGTGGTTGCGCCGGACTCTGTTCTTGCTTTCGGCACAATAAACTCCAACAATTCAACTGTTATCCAGCCCGGGACTGCGCTCAATCCGGTGTTTAGCGGGGTCACTTCCAGTTCGTTGACTGTCACCTGGACCAGTATGGCGGGCTCCACTTACAATGCGGTGATTTCTACGGACAGTCTCTTTAGTGTGGTGCATTCCTCGTCTTATCTGACATCCAACACTTCCGGATATGTTGGTTTGGTTTCCAATACGAACTACTTTTTCAAGGTCAAACTGGCTACTGAAACTGATCTTGCATACACTACTCCGGCGGTTTCAACTATGACAAAGGCAGTGGGGGGCGGTACGCCGGGGATTGCGACGTTCACTGCGGCGAGCGGGAATTGGAGCGATCCATCGAGTTGGGATCCGGCGGCGGTGCCGGTTGACGGGATTTTTGCGGTGATTCAGGGGTCTGTGACTCTGGACACCAATACGCAGAATCTGGTGGGTATTCATATTCTGCCGGGCGGTATGATCAGACCTGCTTCGTCAGGTTTTACGGTTAATATTTCTTCGCATGTGCCGGGTACGCCGCTTTCGCGCGAGGTCATCCGCGTGGATGGTATGTGGGGCGGCACCAGCACGGACGCGATCAAGATATCGGTGGGAAGTCCTGGCGCATCGATGACGAGGAAATATTTGGGGTCTGCTTTCGGGACTCTTCCTATATATGGTCCGATTGTTGATGTCTTTAACAGCGCAACTTTACAGTTGTACAGTACGGTTTATTTTGCGACGATGTCGGTGGTGGGCGGCAGCACTTTGGACAGCTCCTCTCAGACGGTCATTGTGCGCGGTAAATGGGACAAGTTGGGCACTCATGTGACTAACGGCAGTGACATCACTTTCGTCGGGACTTCACAGCAGATCATAGGCGGGACTAATGTCAACTTCAGCACTATTACCATTAACAACGGCGGGCTGGCGGGGTATACCGAGGCAATGATTCCGCTTAGCGTTGCGGGTAATTTCCGTCTGCAGGGAGGGACGTTTGTTGCGGGCGGATATGAACATAGCATCGGCGGGAATATGTCCATGTTGGGTTCGGGCGGGGTGTTCGCGGCACAGACCAGCACTATCAATTTTAACGGGTCGGGCAATCAGAATATGGCGCTCGGCGCCAACTATTTCGCCATCAAGGTGACAAACAATAATCCGAACGGCAGTGTGTTTTTCTCCACTTCAATCTCGGCAAGTCATTTCACCTGCGCGGCGCAGAATGCCAAGCTGAATTTTGCCAGTTTCTCCACATTCACTTTTGCGAATCTGAATCTGGACGGCGGCACGGCGAATAACAGGATTTTGATGACGGCTTCCAATACCGGCAACAAGTTTTTCCTGAATGTCACCAGCACTCATTCCGTCAAGTATGTGGATGTGAAGGATTCGCATGCCATCGGTCAGCCGATTAGCGCGTTTGGCAGCGCGGACTCCGGCGGGAACACTAACTGGAATTTCGGCGCGGGCGGCGGCGGAGGCGGTGTGGGCGGCGTGAACAATTTCTCCAATCTGTCCGACGGATGGCAGGCGACGTTTAACGGTAATCCGAGTAAGGATGATGCGTTCACTGGTGCGGATTTTGATAACGCCGGCAACGCTTATGTCGTGGGGTATTCTTCGCAGGGAGCTCGCGGCGCTGACATTTTTGTGAGGAAATATGACGCATCGGGAGCAGAGGTCTGGAGCGACTTTGTTCATAACGGCGGCGATGAGAATGTGAAGAACAGAATTGCGGTGGACCGTTACAACAGCGCGGTCTATGCCGTGGGGACTTCGCCGAATTCTCCGGTCAAGAAACTGTGGATCCGTAAATACGATCTCAGCGGTCTCATCAGTTGGACGACTGATTACCGTTACGGCGGCAGCGACACGCAGTCGGAAGATGTCGCAGTGGATGGTTCGGGTAACATTTATATTTCAGGTCTGACATCTGGCGGGTCGCCGACTGCGTTCATCCAAAAGTGGAACAGCGGCGGAAATGTTGTGTGGACTTCGGTGCAGGCGCAAAGTAATACTGCGTGGGAAGCTATTGCGGTGGATACTGTCTCCGCCGGTGGCCCATATATTTACGGCGCTGGCTACGGGTTCCTTGCGGCCAACGGTCGTGAAACGTATCTTTCAAAGTATGATGCCTCAGGTAACCATATCTGGAGTTCAACTCCGGCTGTTTCCGCGGCGCATGACGCTTTGTTCGCGGTCGGGGTCAACAAGCAGGGCGAGGTTTTTGTCGCGGGAACCACGGGGTATTCGGGCACTGTCAACGTGGACGAACCGCCCACTGGTTCGAACGGCATGATTTATTTGAGCAAGATTAACACGACCACTGGGGCTCCGATTTGGGCTACATCCTATAAAGGCCCTGGGGCATATATAGATGTGGGTTTTGCTCTTGCCATCGGTGAGAAGGGAGACATCTTTGTTGCTGGCACTGAGAGCAGGAGCGATTTGAGTCAGGGATTCAATGTGTGGGCCAGAAAATATGATGCGGCAGGTTCCCCTGTGCAGACGGTATCGTACAATTCTCCCGCAAATAATGACGATCTTGCCCTGGGTGTTGCGGTGGACATGCAGGACAATGTTTTTGTGGCCGGGTTTGAAACTCGCTCAGATGCTGGCAATCAGGGAAGGAACGCTCTGCTGAGAAAATACAATGCTAGTGTGTTCGGCGGCGGCGGTGCGGTTTCTACCGGTACCAGCGTGATCAGCGGGTATGTTAATTATCCGGGCAGTGCATCAGGCAACTTTAAGGTCAGATTGACTACTTACAGTAGCGTCAATGCGCCGCCTGCACCCGGTATTGCGGAGAAATCTCTGACCGGCGGGGCAACTGCTTTTGCGTTCCTTAGTATTCCGGATGGCACGTATTATCTGCGCGCATACAAAGATAAAAATTCCAATAACACGTGGGACCGTGAACTGGAACCCAGCGGTCAGGCGGGGTCAATCAGCGCGGCGACTTCCTATAATGTGTCCAACAGCACTCAGTCAGGAATCGACTTGAGGGTGTTTGATCATAAACCGATTTATCCGGGCGAAACGCTGAACAGTCTGATTACCAGCACCGGCACTGTGGCTGTGGAGCGCGGCAGTTCCTATTATGGTGAATGGTTCTCGTTCTATGCGAATGCCGGTCAGCAGGTTACTCTCGAAGAAACTGCTATCGGTTTTTCGGACACTTACCTGTATTTGTACAATCCGGACGGCAGTCTGCTGGTTTCGGACGATGACTCGGCCGGGAGCTATAACTCAAAGATTACAAACTATGCGACTTCGCAGAGTGGTGTGTATCATGCGTTGGCAACGACCTTCGGCACCGGAATTGTGGGTACTTACCGTTTGGCGCTGACATTCTCAGGCGGCGGCGGCAACGATGTGCCGACCAATGTGCGGTTCTCTCAAGTGAACGCAACTTCAGTGACTGTAACGTGGGATACGATTTCTGCGGCTTCGTTCACTGTGGTTCATTCGACGGACTATTTGTTTACTGGCGCTACGCCTCAGGACCTGACTCCTTCGGGCATCAATTCAAAGGCGTTCACTGGTTTGAATCCGTCGAATTACTATTATTTCAAGGTTAAGATCACATCGCATTCGGATTCCAACTACAGCGCGTATATTTCCACTCTGACCACCAATCTGGGCAGCGGAAACGGAAAGATTGAGGGACAGATTGATTATCGCGGTAACGGTCAGCCGGGGAGCTTTATCGTGCGGTTGAGCACTGACACTGCCGCGGAACAGGAACCGGGTCCGCTCCTGCCGAGCACTTCTCAGCAGATTATTGTGACCGGCTCTACATTTACCTTCACTAGTGTGGCGGACGGCTACTGGTACTTGCGCGTTTTCAAGGATGTGAACTCCAACGGTCAATGGGAACGCGACTTTGAGCCGAGCGGGGTAAATAATCAGTGGTCGTTCTATCCGCTTTCCATCTATATTAACGGCGGTAGTTTCAGCGGCGGGAATAATGTGGATGTGTATGATGTGAGGCATGTCGCATTCGGCGACACGGTGACTGATATTCTGGTTTCGACCGGAGCAAAGGCGAAAATCCGCGGTGCGGCTCCTAACTATAATTACAATGCGCGGATGTTTGGTTTTAAGGGAACAGCTGGGCAGGTCGTTACAATTGAGATGACAGGACGCAATGCTGCAGATACATCCAACCAGAACTGGAACACTTTCATGTATTTGTTGAATGAGCAGGGTAACTGGATCGCTGAAAATG
>CAYHWZ010000191.1:0-5339 GCA_964359975.1 uncultured Elusimicrobia bacterium
ACATCATTATCAATGGCGACCTGAATAAAGTGCCGTCCGTCAAACCCCGCCAACGCGGTGGACGCAAACGTAAAATACATGTAGAGATTTTTCGTGTCACAAGTCAGGGCAAAGGTGGAAAGATCGAGTTGCGATGAGTCCGGCCCGTCGGGGCGGATATCACCCACCCCGTCTTTCCAGACCATTTCCCCCCAGTTGCCTGCTCCGCTGGAAAGCACGACCACTGTATTGGACGACAAAACACCCGCTCCCCAATCAGAAATATCTCCGTCCATGGTCCGGGCGTTGACAAGAATACCGTCGGAAATTGCCGAGTATGCTCCCACAATATTCGCGGTGTTCCTCGCCTTTGCGCGGGCATACCAGACCACTCCCCTTGACAGATTGGTAAATGTGGACGCAAGCAGAGTCCCCGTGTCTGACGAGGAGAAAAAGTCGAAACTTACAGAACTGGAAACATCAATAATATAGTTGGTAATAGTGTAGGAACTAACCGCCGCAGGCGCCCAGGTGAAATTAACGATTCCGTCCGCGTCCTCATCGCCGGACTGTCTGCCGAAATTGTCACGGTTGCCTTTATCGCGCGGCGTGTTGGCAAACGGTTCTTCGGAATCAATGTAAAAGCTCCATGCCTGAGTGGACTGCGTCAGGATACCCTTTCTATTTCTGGCCCAGACCCGCCAGTAATACGATGCGGCACCTGTGAGGTTGGAGGGAATGCGGAAACTGTTGGTGGAAGTGTTCACGCGCCACAGCACGGTACCGTCAAGACTCGAAGAATTGTTGAGTTCCAGCAGGAAACTTGTCACATCGTATCCTGTCCCGGACAGATTCTGGCTCCAGCTCAATACCGGAGTAAACGTGTTGGTCGTACTTCCGCTCAAAGGTAAAAGGTTGAGCGGTGCAGGTGCCGGATGATCGCCCAGCGCACCCGCCGAATCCACAGAAATTGAAAAACGGTAATCAACGTCATTGTCGGAAAGGTCTTCTTCGCCGGCGGTCAACGAATTGCCGGTATCATTCGTATACTGTCCCGCGCCCGAACCCGTTGACAGACGGACAATTGAGACCGAGTCAAGAGCGTTTCCCGCAGTGGTATCGGCGCTCTGCGACCGGCCGGGAGTGTTTAGGAACGCGGCAATGGTAAAGTAGGCAGTCACAGACCCGGCCAGTCCCAACTCGCTCCGCCTGACAAGAGTTTCAATCATATCTGCATCCATGTAAACAGAAGCGGAAGCAGCCGCGATTGACGGCACAACCCAAACTCCCCCGGAAGAAATCTCAATGGCAAAACTCGAACTGCCCGAAGCTGTGGAATGAAAAATAACCTGCCGTTCCCACCTGGACTGATAGCCGCCGGAACTATTGCCCGCAGCGGTCGAGAGTTCCGCTCCCGCTGTAACCGGCGAATCGTCGCCTATCGCCGCGGAACCGCTGCCGCTGACTGAATCCGTGTCAATCCCGATGGCAATATAGGGATTATTTGCCGAGGTCAGATTGCTGAACTTAAAAAGAAAATAGACCAGCTCAGAATCAAACTTGACTCTTACTTCCGTAAGGTCCGCATTTGAATCTGAAGCGTCCCCGGTCTTGTCAAGAATGATGAATTCGTTCGAGGACACAGTGGAAACATTCACTTTTGCCGATGCGGTGCCGGACCAGACCTGAGACAGGATGGGCACTGCATTAGACGTGGAAACAGCGCTGACCAGACCGGATGTATCCGATGACTGGCACGTACAAAACCACTGGTCACCGGGTGAAGTGGATGAAGCCGTCTGTGTCGAAACCGGAGTTTCCAATATTTCAGTGGAATAGAGCGCACTGTTCCTGTACCAACGGTACCGCAAAGTGACCGTATCTCCGTCAATGTCAGAAGCGCCGGACACAGTGCAATACAAAGCATCGCCGTCCGATGGATTAGCCGGCGTCAACAGCAGCGACACCGGAGCGCTCGGCGACGCATTCTTGACCGTGTATGACCAGGGACTGGCAAGCGCAGCGGTTGCATATTGAGTGATATAAGATTCGCTGTTCCCGGGGCCGTAGATAAACATATCCATCCCATTTGCAGATGCATAACCATAATAATTCACAACAGTACCTTTCGGCATGGCGGGGATGGACGCTGTCCGATATTCGCTGCCTCCAGAAAATGAACCTTCACCAAACGAGACAGTGTTGGTAGCCGACCAGACAGAACCGGTGGAATATCTCACCGTACCGGAACTGAACACACTCTGCGGGTTTATGGAAATTTTAATTTCTGTTGTGTCAGCAGAATCCGGACTGAACGGTTTTCTCATCGTGCCCTGCCCTGCAAGCGGGATAGAATCCGGGACGTGCGCTGCATTCATCGTCGAGTATTTTACCGTGTAGAGCAGAAATGTATTGATGGTGGAACTGGAATTACCGTAAGAATTCGCCCCTGTATTATCATATGGAGTAGTGTCGGAAGCGCCGGGTTTGCTGGATTCAGCATGGAACAGATGCGCCATTTGGACCGTGCTGCCCGGCGATAGATTGAGCGTTTTCAGCGGAATCCTGAACTCACCCCATGCATTGGCCATGGAAGTGTTGTAATCTGTTCCTGCAGTCAAAGCCGTGCCAGTGTCCCACGATGCTCCGGAACTCTTGAACAGCGTCATACTGCCGAAAGAGTCCTGCCCATACGATATACTGGTGTTGACCCAAAAGTCCGGCTTGTTCGTCCATCCGATGGAAGTGCCGGCCCGGTTGGGTTCAGTTGCGACACCGTTTGTGGACCTATCCGTTTCAAACGCAAATGTGTAAATCGCGGAGAGTGAATCGTTCCACGGGTCACCTTGCGCCTCCCACCCGACATAAAGATAACCTGCGTCGTTGGTCATGTAAACTGTCCTGCAATAATTGCCCGGAGCCTGAAAGAGATCGCTGTATTCAGTCTTCGCAATATTTTCCCACTCGGAGTCTTTTACAGCGTCCACCACCGGCGTAAACGGATAGGCAGGCATGACAGTGAAACTCTGCGTGGCGCCTGAATTTGAAACTGCTCCTGTCCTATCCCTGGCAGAAACACGCCAATAGTACACCTTGTTCAGTTCCAGATCTGCCGGAACAGTCCAGTTCAAAAGGGCCTGTGCAGATGAGACATTTACACGGTACATGGCCAAAACAGTGCCAACGTTGGCGGAGTTGCTGGCAAATTCCACCATATAGGAGGTTACTTCATCGCCGGTATCCGGGTCAGAAGCAGCGTTCCAGGTAAGAGACGGCCTGAAACTGGTTGTGAAGCCGACGTCTTGCGGCCTGAGCGTCACAGGAGCAGACGGTGCATTGTTGGTCAAAGTTCCGTCTTCCGCGATGGTCAGTTTGACCCAGAAATCAATGTCCGAATCCTCGATATCTTCCCACCAGGCATTGCGGCTGTATTGATTATCATTACGGTTGGGGTCGCCGTCCCAGGGTTTCATGGAGGACATGGTATCCAAAAGGTCCGGGTTGTATGAAGCCGGCTGAAGGTTCATTGTAGTGTCAACGCTGCCCGACCATCCCTGATTATTTTCGTAAATACCGACGGTAAACCGGAAATAGCGGCTCCCGGCCAAACCAAGGTCAACGCGCGGTATGCGAACCTCGACCAATGCGTTGACAGTGCTGACCACCGCGGCCCACGACCTTTTGGGAGCGCCCCACCCCGCTCCTCCCCACGGGTCAGGATAGATTTCAACTTGAGTACCTGCATCCGCTGCCGCAGCATGAACCGCCACATTTTTTTCCGAGCCCAATTGAAAACCCGCATACTCATTGCCGATACCGACGGACCCGGCAGCCAGCGAGTCATCTCCGTTCCACAAACTACCTGAACCTGAAATATTGTCATTGTCCAGTGAAAGAGCAACATGGACTTTCTGGGTGCTGGTCAATGTATCGAACTTAAACATGAAATATACATTGTCCGCATCCGCAGTCAAACGGACTTCCCTCAAATCATAGTCAGAGTCCGGATTGGTGCCTTCCGTCCGTTGTTCGCCGTCTTTGTCGTTCCAGATCCATTCACCTTGCGATATTACGCTTGCATTTTCAACCGACCCCATGGTTCCTTTCCAGTCGCTGCTGCTGCCGTCCACCAGCCGTTTGAAAGCCCCCGCGTAACGCGAGTTTGTACCGTTGACTCCTGCCGCAGACCATGTGGACCAGTTGCCTGCCTCGTCGCGGGTTTTAATGGCAAAGTAGTAGGTACTGTTGGGGTCCAGTTCTTTGATGACACGTTCCTGATAAGTGTTGGGTGCGAACCCGGCCGGGACATCTATCTGATTGTATGGAACAGGAGGTGAATCAAAGACTGTGATTTGCCCGGACGTTGTATAGCGGATTCTATATAGGGCGCCGGACACTCCGCCTGTGGTACCGTCGTCTCCCGGAGAGGTCCAGGTCAATTTCATTTCCCCGGCGCCTGTCCCGACGAGCGCGCTCAAATCTGAAATCGGCGCAGGCGCTATGCTGTCCGTTCCACTCTTGAACACGATCATGGTCCAGTATTCCAGTTTCGGAACTGTTAATTCAATATACAATCCGCCTGACGTACCGGTGTCGTAGGGGACATAGTAGGGTTCGCCTTCATTCAGGTCGGGAGAAGCGAGGAACACGTTCGTAATATTGTTGGTAGCCGGGAAATGCCGTATCTTGATGTTGTTGATGACCGTAGGAGACGAGGCAAAATTCCGCCAGAATACGTCGTTGTCAAAAAGATTGATGAGATGGTCCATTTCGTATGTGTTATCCGATTTTCTTCTTCGTATGGACCAGACCGTCGACGCGGTTGCATTTTCCGCGGACGGCGGACCGATCACGTTCACCGGCTGACCGGAATTGACAATGTTCGTTGAAGCCAGTATATCCTCGTAACTGACCATGAAATCATATTGACGCCGCATGGCCAGTTTAAGCTGGGCGGACATCAACAGTCTGAGCATCGGAAAATATTCGTTGCTCAGCATTTCGTCGCCTTCGCCGATTTCCAGATGGGCCGCGCCTTTGGCGGTGATAACGGCATTTACAAGCCGCACGGATGGCTCATTGAAATATGAACCCGCCGGATTGACTTTTGCCTCATCGTAGTTCATATAGGCCGCGATGACCACAGGTTTGCCATATCCGGCAAGCGCGTCAATAATGTTTGACATGTCGTTATATTCCCAATCGCCTCCAAAGTTCCAGACCTCGCGGTACATCATGTCCACATTTGACGCGGCCACCTGACTTTGCCCGTAACCCACCACATTATTGAAGCTGATCCGCCCATTGGGATTGGCGGTACGGATAGCCGTGCGTGCATCGTTCAAAAATCCGGGAAACGC
>CAYHWZ010000192.1:0-5330 GCA_964359975.1 uncultured Elusimicrobia bacterium
CGATGACCGCTACTACGCGTCCCACGTCAATGCGGTTAAATTGCCGCGATTTCACCTGCTCGATAAAAGTGAGCGCGTCGTATGCGCCGGGCAGGTCTTCGCCCGGGATTTCAAGGTCAGCGGTTTGCCCGAGACCGATACCCACAAAAACAGCATCGTGTTTTTTTTCTAAATCTGCAAGCGGGACATCTTTGCCCACGACTACACCGTTCTGGATTTTAACGCCGAGCGACTGGGCGATTTCCGCTTCTTTGACTGCGGTTTCCATGGTCATTTTATATTCGGCAATCCCGTACGAATTCAGACCGCCGGACTTGGGGCGCGCGTCGTAAACTGTGGTTTCGTATCCGAGCATGGCAAGGTAACTGGCGCACGAAAGACTGGCCGGCCCCGCGCCGATGATGGCGACTTTTTTGCCGTTCGGTTTGCCGCGCTCGAACATTTGGGTGTGCAGACCCTTTCCTGCGGCAAAGTCCGTGGAGTAACGCTGGAGACGGCCGATTTCAATGGGTTTTTTGTGCAGGTCGTTGTGCACGCAGGAACCTTCGCAGAGAGCTTCGACCGGGCAGATGCGCGCGCACGATGCACCGAAAATGTTGGCGCTCAAAATGGTCTTTGCCGAACCTTTTACGTTGTCCGTCGAGATTTGCTTGATGAATTTGGGGATGTCAATGTGAGTGGGGCATGCAATGGCGCAGGGAGCGTCGTAGCAGAAAAGGCAGCGGTTCGCCTCGGCCACAGCTTCGCCCGAAGTCATGGGCGGATGGATTTCCTGAAAATTCTTCTCGTACTGTTCGGGGGAGAGTTTCGGCGCGATCTCTTTCAGTGACATGGTCCACTCCTTAATCTAATGAAGCCGTAAAAAAATGTCCGGCAACAGCCGCGGTACAGTTATGCACTATAAATTATTTTGGAGCGTCATTAAAGATTAGGAAAAATTGGACACCCTGTCAAGACTCGGACAGTCGAATATATTCTACGAAGGTTTTGTGCCCATACAGAGGTGCGCTGAGGTGGAAAGTGCGCGCGTTTTGTCCTGAAACTGTTCCTGCAGGTATTTGATGCACCGGTCAGACTGGATTTCCCACTCGGATTCGCCCAGCCGCTTTCTGCGCAGTACGAGCGGGGCTGCGCTTTTGTGCATGCTTTCCCAGAGCGACTCTGCAGTGACAGGCGGAAGCCGGACTTGATGCTTTTCCACGCGGACATTTTCAAATCCGGCAGAGGACATTTCAGTTTTCAGTTTCTCCGGATTTTCCAGACTGTCGGGCAGGTACGGAGGCGGTTTTACTGACGGGTCAGCGGCGTTCAGCGCGCCGAAAAGAAGTGTCATTAGCGGCGATTCGTTCACCGGCGCCCAGCTCGATACCACGGCTTTGCCGCCGGGTTTTACGACGCGGTGCAGTTCGGCGAATCCTTTGGCGCGGTCCGGGAAAAACATCAGTCCGAACATGGAAAACCCGGCGTCATAAATGTTGTCGCCGCAGGTCAATGACTGTCCGTCTCCATGAGTGATTTCAATATTGTTGAGATTGTGCTGGCGGGCCCGTTTCCGCAGGAGGTTGAGCATCTCTTCAGAGAAATCCACCGCGTGGACCTTTTTCACTTTCGATGCCAGCGGTATGGACAGTGTGCCGGGACCGGACGCGATATCTATGACAATCCCGTGTGTCGGCACATCAGCAAGCTCGATTGCCCGGACGGAAAACTGTTCCATTACCCACAGACCGTCGTTAAGGTAACCCTCCGCAACCAGGTTCCAGGGTTCGGCAACTGCGAGCGGGGCGGGCTGGGCAGTCACTTCAGCGTGATTTTGTTGATTCCGGTTGGGGCGGCTGCAGGGCTTTTTCCAGCACGGAGGTCAGCTTGTCGCTCGAAGGGGAAGTGATGGAGCGGAACCGTTCGATCACGCGCCCGTTTCGGTCAATGATGAACTTTTCAAAATTCCACCGCACTTTCCCGCTGTAGTCCGGGTTGGCTTCCTGTGTCAGGTACTTGTAAAGCGGCTGGATATCGGTGCCCGTGACAGGGCCTTTTTCAAAAAGCGGAAACGCGACTTTGAATTTGGTCTCGCAAAAAGTTTTGATTTCTGCGTTTGTTCCCGGCTCCTGCCCGCCGAAATCGTTGCTGGGAAAACCGAGCACTACGAGACCCTGTTCTTTGTACTTTTCGTAAATCATTTCCAGGTCCGTGTACTGACGGGTGAACCCGCACCGCGACGCAGTGTTCACCATCACCAGGACTTTGCCTTTGTATTCCTTGAGAAGGACTTCTTTGCCGTCGATACCTTTAACCGTGAAATCGTAAACAGATTTTTGCGCTGAACTTTCCATCTTGTCACCCCCGTGGATTTGTGCGGCAAAAAATATCGCTGAAAAAACAAGTTTGGAACAGAGTCTCAACATTTTCCCCTCCTGAATTGCATGATTGATGATGGAATTATAAATCTTTATACGTCTTGAATGCAAGCGTAGTAATTTCATCCGGCTTGAATGCTCATCATGGAAATGGAACCGCGGTCAATGCCTTCAACGGGGAACTGGATTCTCTCATTCTCTTTCTGCATGCCCAAAATGTATAGCAGCGGCAAATAATGATCGGGTGTGGGCACGCACATCGACGCATCAGGGCCCAGCGACGGATAGTCTATCAGCGGCGGATGATTGCCTGCAGATATTAACCCTCGAACCTTCCGGTCGAACCGTTCCGCCCAATCGTACGGTTTAGCGTCGGGATTTCCCCATTCCAGCGCGCCCAGATTGTGCACCACATTGCCGCTGGCCATGACCAGCACACCTTCTTCGCGGAGCGGCGCAAGCTTTTTCCCCAGTTCATAGTGGAATGCGGCATCTTTCGTCCTGTCAATGCTCAGCTGAATCACCGGAATGTCCGCGCCGGGGAAAACATGGCAGAGCACCGACCATGTCCCGTGGTCAAGCCCCCATTCATCGTCAAGTTGAACGGGTACCGGTAACAGAAGTTCCTGAACGCGGGCCGCAAGCGCAGGATTGCCCATAGCCGGATACTGAACATCGTACAGTTCTTTCGGAAAACCGCTGAAATCGTGGATGGTTTTCGGGTGAGCCGACGCAGTCACTCTCGTGCCAGCGATATACCAATGCGCGGAAATGGAAACTATGCTTTGGGGGCGCGGGATGTGCGCGCTGATTTTTTGCCAGGCGCGGGTGAAAGTATTGTCGCGCAGAGTGTTCATCGGGTCTCCGTGCCCCAGAAACAAAGCCGGCATCATGCCGATTTCACCGTCCTGACTTTTTCTTTTGCGGCAGAGAGGATGTGTATGCGAAACACCGCTTGAGCCATTCTTTCAGTTTGGCGCCTGTGAGCGAACGCTGGCTGACATAGAGGAACCCTTTCATGGGCCGTCCGGTAAAGTCCATGGGCCGCACGCCGGGCTGCCGGAGCAGGTCCGGGGCATCCGACGGGTCCACGCGGGCCACCAGCATATCTTTGATCACGCCGCAGACCATTTTCCCGCCTGCGAGAAAACAAATCCCTCCGAACATCTTCCGCTCGGAAATCTCGCCTTTCCCGTCCAGCGCCGCGCGTATCCGGTCCGCAAGTTTCTCATCATAAGCCATGTGATGTGCCTCCCATGCAGATTAACAGTGTGCCAAAAAAGTCTTGCGTCATTCCGGTGAAAGCCGGAATGACGGACTCAAAAGACTTGTTCGTCAGACTGTTAATTGTTTCTGATTGCATGTTGATTATAGAATTTTCATTGAATGCGGCGCAAGAAGCGGCTTCACCACTATAAGTAGCTGTTATAATATATATAACCGTAACTTGACATATATGCAATAGCATATTATAATGCAATAGAAGCATACAGGCAAAGGAGCGATGACTATGGACCCTAAATTATCCGCGGATGAAAGAAAGACACTGGACTGGATTGTGGCCTGCTCGGGCAAGGCGCCGGGCGGGCTGGAAAATATTTCCTGCCACAGCATGGCTCGGATGGTAAGGAACCGTCTCGGTATGACCCAGGAACAGCTTGCCGCCAGAGTCGGTCTGCCCCAGTCGCACATTGCCAAAATCGAAAAGGGAAAAGTGGATATCCAGATCAGCACCATGAAACGCATATTCAAAGCCCTGTACTGCAGTCCGGTCACTCTGCCGCGGCCCGTAAAAGATATTGACCTCATCCTTAAAGAACGAGCCGGACGCACTGCGGAAAAAAACGTGGACAGGTTTATTTCACGCAAATACGGTAAACTGCCTCCGCGCCTGCGGGTCGGCGCACAGGAACGCAAAAGATTGATTGAACTGGAAAAGGAAAGACTGCTCAAAAATCTTTCTTCCTCTATATGGAACGATTAGGGAGTATCGCAATGAACAGAAAAAATATAACTCACCAAATTGTCCGTATCGGAATGTCATCTGCCCTACTTGCGTTCGTCAGTGTGTCCGCTTTGCGCAGTGAAACTGTCACCTTGCCCGCACTTGCAGAAACTGTTCTGCATGCAAACGCGGCCATTGACTCTGCGCAAGCCGGAACAGATGAAGCCGAGAGCGCCGCGGCCATGTACCGCGCATCCTATTTGCCCGGAGCATCCATTTCCGGCGCATACACGCACGGCAACAATCCTGGTTACGCGTTCGGCACTTTGTTGGGACAGGAACGGTTCGAGATGGGGGATTTTATGCTCGACAAACTTAACCGACCGTCGTCTGTCAGCAATCTTCAGGGAGTTGCAGGATTTCAAGTGCAGCTGCTAAATTTCCAGCGCGGTAAACAAGTCCAGTCTGCCCAATCCGGCGTGCGCGCAGCTCAGGAAAATCAGCAGATTGTCCGGCAACAACTGCTTGCGCAGACCATAGACGCGTTCTATTCTCTCTTACTAGCGAAAAAGCAATCGGCGATTCTGCAGGAACGTATTAAAGAAAGCGAAGACGAACTCAAAGACGCAGCCCGGCTGAAAGAACAAGGGCTTGTGCTGGGTTCGGATTATTATCTTGCGCGCGCAATCCTCGGCCAGTTCAAACAGCAGCTTGTGCAGGCGCAGAGTCAGGTCCGTTCCGGTTCCGCTGCGCTGAATATTTTGATGTCCCGTTCCGAACAATCGGCACTCGACATCTCCGGCTCGCTGGAGCTCCCGCGTCCTTCCATGCCGGACATCAGCGAATTGTCCGGCGGTCTGTCCCGTCATCCCTCGTTGAAAAATCTGCAGCACTTTTCCGAAAGCGCCGAATCTGCCGCAAAAGCAGAATCGCGCGCCAACTGGCCTGTGCTGAACGGGTTCACTCAGTTGGAGGGAAACGGTTACCATCTCAATTCCGGCGGGTGGAACTATCTTGCAGGTGTGAAA
>CAYHWZ010000193.1:0-5304 GCA_964359975.1 uncultured Elusimicrobia bacterium
GTATAGGGATGCGGGGTGGGTTTTCAAAGGGGAAATGTTTTTTGTAAAATAGTAAAAATGCTGTCCAAATTAGCCGTCATTCCGGCGAAAGCCGGAATCCATCTAGAAACTCTGGATCCGCCGCGGCGGATGACGTCCAAATTTGGACTGTAAAGAGGGGGTTCATATGAACAATAGGGTTCGCATGTTTGCGGGGATTGTTTGCGCGGGTGTGTTGGCAGCGCCGGTTCACGCAGTGGAAGTGAACAAGGGTGTGCTGAAAAAAATCCAGAAGGCCGCGATTGCGGGTTTTACTTTGGACAATGTGGGCGGCACAGCGAACAAGGCGTCCGACGATAAATTTGTGAGGGAAGCGGTTGAGTATGCGTTTGCCTCCTATAATAAGGGAATCACCGCGCTGGCGAAATGGGAACTGGTGAATGCGCCGGACACGTCGGATTTGGAAAAACAGCTTTCGGACCTGAAGTCATCGAAAATTGCAGTCGGTGTGCTGGACAAACTCGCCATGGCAAACAAATTGCCTGTTGAAATCAAACCTGAAGAGATGATGGAACTGTCCATGGCCACTATGATGGGCAATCAGGAAAAGATGGAAGCGCTAAAGGGTAAACTGATCAGCCAATCTGTAAGTCAGCTTCAGGATGAATTGAATGCTGCGCGGTCGGCTATAGTGTGGGCGAATGGTTTGAGCGGGATTCCGTACATGCTGATATGCGACATGAAGCGAAATGACTCGAAATCGTCCGCGCTGAACGAAATATTGGTGGAGCTTATCAAGGATTACTGTGCGAAGAACGGGTTGGATGGCGTGCTGATAGTGCATCTGGCGTCATTGACCGGCGAACCGAAAGACATCCGCGTGATTGTGCAGGGTAACCGCGTGATGTCTTCATTTAAGATGAATCCGACGATGGTGGTTTTGTCCAAAGAGGGTAAGATTGGTTTTGATTTGGGCGCTCCGAGGATGGACGATTTGGCTCCAATCAAGTGGGCAGTGCCGATTTTTATCGGTGACGCGGTGAAGGGCGGGACATTTACAAATATCCGCAAAGATTTGGCAGACCCGGCGGGCAAGGCGCTGGCGGAATATAAGGAATTGATTGACAGTACTGCAAGTAAACTTGCAGAAAAGATGGTGGACAAATTACCCAAGTAAGGAGATTTGATTGTGGATAATCAGGATGTGATTTTCTTTTCGCCGCGCAAGTTTTTGGCCGGGTGTTTTATTGTGTCGCTGGGCATACTTGCCGCGGGGCAGGCGCAGGCGATTCCGGTGTGGGTGGTGGCTGCGGAAGTTCTACTGACAGTCATCGGACTTTTTGTGCTGGGGTCCATGAAGTATCAGCTGGACAAGAATGCGCTCACTTACGGGATGGTGATGGTGATTGCGGCTACGTTTACTACGTCGTGGTGGCCGGGGTCGGCATTGCGCGCGGCTATCTCGGCGGGGGACTACTCGGCGCTGACGGATTTTGCGCACCATTATTTTCTCACTTTGCATGGATGGGACGAGTTGGTGCATGCGGACACAATGCTGTTCATTTTGGGGCTTACGCTGTTTGTATCAGTGATTGCACAGACGCGGCTACTGGAAACAGTGAGTTTTGCCGTGCTGAAGAAGAGCCGGGGCGCTGTGGTGACAACCGTGGCCATTTTGGCCGCGATTGTATCGCTTTCGTCGGGGATTCTGGATGGGGTTTCGATGATAGGACTTATGATACGGACGCTGGTCATTATCCTGTTTCTGGCCAGGGCAAAGGATGAGGCGGTGCTGTATGCGGTGATGGTTTCTACGGTAGTGACCACGGTGTGCGGCATGTGGCTGGCTTACGGTGAGCCGCCGAACCTTATTATGAAGGCGAACTTGCATCCGTATCTGGACAATGCGTTTTTCCTGAGATATTGTCTGCCGGTGGCAGTGGGCAGTTACTTTATTGTGATGTGGAATGTGCGCAAGCGGCTGAAGGGTGTGAAGGTAGAGATTAGCGAGTTGGACGTGCTGGACCTTTATACGGCTGACGTGCGGTTTTTGCAGGCGGTGCGGCATGGCGAGGTGCTGACTCCTGTGGAATTTATTGACGGGTTTGAGGGCGAGTTGGGAGTGAGGAAGGAGCGGGTGGAAAAGCGTCTGCATCACGGCGAACCGCTCGGAATTGCGATGGTGAAAGAAGGTGTGCCGGCTGAGGTGCGCAGGAATATTCTGGGAAAATTTGTTGTTGAAGAGCTGGGCTCTGCGCTGGATGAACATTATGTGCATGTTGAGTCGGGACACAAAGAGGAGAAGGACGCGTCCGTGCAGAAAATACATTCTATCATAGAGTCTGTTCATCATCAAAGAATCAGCAGTCAGAAAATCGGGGGGATTTCGTTCATCCCGTTTGTGGGGCTCCTGGTGTGGCATGCGGTAGATCATAGTGTGCCGCTTTTTCTGGCGTCGTTTGCAGGGTTTGCAGCGGCATTTGCGGGTATTTTCAGATTGCCGAAAATGCGCGGACTGGCTCTTAAGGAAGCGAAACATGAGTATACGGAATATCTGTTTCTGCTGCCGTTGTTTCTTTCGATTACTCTGCTGCAGAAGACTGGATTTTTCAATCAGTTGGCTGGGCTTTTGCATCAGGGGATGGAGAGTATAGGCACGGGGCATGTGGCGTTTATCCAGTTCATGGGTGCGACGTTTCTTTCGGCGATACTCGATAATAATGTGGTGGCGGACTTTGCCAGCAGGGTGCTGTATGGTTTGGATGTGGATGTGTTGCACTTGTTTGCCATGGCGCAGATAGCTGGGTATGCTACGGGCGGATGCTGGACGCATATCGGGTGCGCGCAATCTGTCGTGGCATACGCGTTCATCCGTAAAGAGGTTGACCCGCGGTACACGCCGTTTCAGTGGATAAAGGCCATGACTCCGGTGATTTTGGAAATCTTCGTATTGATGACAGTGGTGGTATATGGGGAAGCGCTGATTCTGCGGTACTGGCGGTAGTACAGGGCTTGACTTTATAGCAAGTTGGTGTCATAATTGTGGTATGTCAAATGACATATTATTTATATGACAAATATTATAGATGTCATATCGCAACTAAACTATAAAGATAAGCTGTTGGCGGTGATTCGGGAGGGGAAGGTTCCCAGCAAATCCGAGTTGGCGCGGATGATGGATGTGACGTACCGGCAGATGCACCGGTGGTTGGATGAAGGGATGGAGCCGTCCCGACTGTACTGTCGGGAGATTGAAGAACTTTACCGCAGATATGTAGACATAAGTCCACAGGTGTTGAAATCCGCAGAACAGCTGGCTGACCCTCTTACAACACTCCGTGAAAATTCCGAGATACGGGAAAAGTTTTTCGTCAAGATGATCTATCATTCCAACGCGATAGAGGGCAGTCCTATGACGGAAAAGGACACACTGGCGGTGATGCACGGGCAGATTGTGCGGGGCGCGGACAAGAATCTGGCCGCGCACATGGAGGTGTCCAATCACCGGAACGCGATGGATTATCTGCTGAAGAGCGTGGAAAAAGATTTCAAGATCACCGAGGAGTATGTGCTGAAACTTCACGCGCTGGTGATGGGCGGATTCATGCAGATGAAGCCGGGCGAGTATCGCGACGGGTACGTGAATCTGACCAACACTGATGTCATCACCCCGTCGGCGCAGGAGGTGCCTGGCCGGATGAAGGAATGGTATGCGCGCATCAATATTCCGTCGGAAAATCCGATCTTCAAAGCGGCGCAGGATCATCATGATTTTGAACTTATTCATCCATTTTTCGATGGGAACGGGCGGGTTGGGCGTTTGGTGATGGCAACGCAGTTGATGTCTGTGGGACTGCCGCCGGCAGTCATCCGGATTGAGGAACGTTACCACTATTACATGGGGTTGGAAAGGTGGGTTCTGGGCGAAAAAAACTATCTGGTCTCAACGGTGGCGGAGGGAGTGGCCGAGGGGATGAGGATATTGGGCTTGTAAGTGGAAAATTCTATTCTGTGCGGGGCCGCTTTCACCCCCCACCTGGCCTCCCCCTTCGAGGGGGAGGATGAAGAATAAAGCAGCTTTTGTCGTCGGTAAAATAATTTGGGGTTGGGGGGTTGACAAAAAATGGTTTGGGGGTTATACTCAACTATCAAGCAAGAAAATTGTTCTTTGTCATTACTACGATAATAGCACACTGCGAGTAATCGCAGGCCGCAAAGCCATGAGTCCCGATGTCTCGTCGGGAATGTCAGGTTGCCGAAGGTAGCTCCGCTCAGGCGGAGTAATCTGCATCGAAATCCCACTTTTGTGGGGTCGAGAATCCGGGTTGTGTTGTGAGTTGTTCCAGTAGCAGTAGTCAGTGCAGTGGAGCAGGTCTAAGGTAGGTCGGATTCTGGACCCCAACATTTGAAAACTGGATTTTGCGCGAGGTTCCCCGGCAACATCTGAAAAAGCTTCGCGCAAGGTCCGGTTTTTTTGTTGTTTAACCCCTTTTCTTTCCCCCTTGTTAAGAGGGAAAATAGAGCGCCGAGGAGAGATGAGACGAGAGAGAGGTCCCCGAATAGTTGTTCCCCTGTTAAGCGCTGGTTTAATAGCGCTTAGTTTTCACGTTTTTCTGCCGCAGGCGATTGCGGACGATTTTAATCCGAATTACTTTTCTGAATTTTTGAGCGCTGGTCTGGATGACGACGGTCTGGATGTGCGCGATGCGCGGAACCAGAAGGTTGTTTCAGCGGATTCGAGGGGGGCGCTCAAAGGGATTTTTGTGAGTGGTGTGTACCGGTTGCTGGTGGACGAGGGGTTGCCGGCTGTGGCTGCGATCCGGAGTTATCTGATGCGGATGGCGGCGCCGCTGGGGGAAGGGTTTCGCAGGGCGGCGAAATGGATGGCTGTGCAGGCGGAGTGGGTGTGGTCGGGCGGTCAGAAGTTTGAGAAGAAGGTTCCGGTCTTTTGGATGGTGATGATTTTGTGTATGGCGTTGGCAAGTCGTTTTTGTCGTGAGCAGTTCCTTTCTGCAAGTTCTTCCGGTCAAACAATAAACTTACCTCTGCGTTGTTAACTCACTAAACTCTCGTCAAGAGACTTGTCCAGTCCCGCTTTGAGGGATGGATGGGTGTGGTGTCGGTTTGTGAGATGATGGCGGCTACCCTTTTGTCAACGGAAAGGGAAAAACTCAAGGAGAATCGAGAATTTCAATGAGAGTTGGAACGGTGTCTCTGAATAGTTATTATTACGCGCGCGCGCGCTCGGGGGGGCGCGTGTATGGTGCGTTCGAGACATTGTCCGGGAAGCAGGATGCGGGATACGGCAGATTATCCGGCATCCTG
>CAYHWZ010000194.1:0-5304 GCA_964359975.1 uncultured Elusimicrobia bacterium
ATGGGGTTGGGGTTCTATTCCATCACTGCGTCCATCCGCGGGGACTGGCCTACGGCGGCTTGGTGTATTCTTATTGCGATTGTGCTGGACGTATGTGACGGGCGGGTGGCTAGGTGGACGAATTCTACGAGTAAGTTTGGAGTGGAATTTGACTCGTTTGCGGATTTGGTGTCGTTCTGTATTGCGCCGGCGATGATGGCTTATTTGCTGGTGCTGAAAGATTACGGGCGGAACGGGCAGTTGGGGTTTGGGATTGCGTTTTTGTTTGTGATTTGCGGGGCGATGCGGTTGGCGCGGTTCAATTTGAAATCTTTTGAAGATTCGGATGCGGCGCCGATTCCTTATTTTGTGGGTCTGCCTACTCCGGCGGCGGGCGGGATTTTGGCTTCGTTTGTGATTGTTTATGACATATGGGCTGAAGGGCGGAAGGTTCCGACGATACGCTTGGTGATGAAGCAGATTCCGGCATTCTATCACTTGTTGCCGGCGATTATTGTGGCATTGTCGCTGCTGATGGTGTCAAGGTTGAGATATTCTTCGTTCAAAAAAGTTAACTTGTTCAAGCCGCGCACGTTGAGGGCCTTTTTGATCCTGCTTTTGGGCGCGATGATGATTTATGTTTATCCGCAGAACACGCTGTTAATTATTTTTGTGGGGTATATTTGTTCGGGTATTTTGGAGTATGTGTGGCGCGTGACGCGGATGCGGGCTCCGGCTAAAGAATTTGAAATTGAGACGCCGAGCGGTGAATCTTGGGAAGTGAAACGGAAGGGGATGTGAGATGAACGACAGAGTTTTTATTTTTGACACGACTTTGCGCGACGGGGAACAGTCTCCGGGCTGCAGTATGGACGGGCGCGAAAAAATGGAAGTGGCGCAGCAGTTGGCGCGGCTGGGTGTGGACATTATTGAGGCGGGGTTTCCGGTTTCGTCGCCGGGCGATTTTGAGGCGGTGAAACGGATTGCCGAGACGGTGGGGCGGGCTAAGCGGTCGGGCGGGGCGCCTCCGCAGATATGCGGGTTGTCCAGGGCGGTGAAAGGGGATATTGACGCCTGCTGGAACGCGGTGAAGGGGGCGAAGAATCCGCGCATTCACACTTTTATTGCCACGTCGGACATTCATATTGAGCACAAGCTGAAGATGACGCGGCAGATGGTGCTGGACCGGGCAGTGGAAATGGTGAAGCATGCGCGGCGGTACACGCCGAATGTGGAGTTTTCGCCGGAAGATGCGGTGCGGTCGGATTTTGATTATTTGTGTCAGGTGGTGACGGCGGTGATTGATGCGGGGGCTGCGACGATCAATATCCCCGATACGGTGGGGTACTCGGTGCCGGTGGAGTTTGGGCGTCTGATTGCGCGGCTTTATGAGAGGGTGCCGAATATTAAGAAAGCGGTGATTTCCGTGCACTGTCACAATGATTTAGGGGTGGCGGTATCGAATTCTTTGGCTGCGGTTTTGAACGGGGCGCGTCAGGTGGAGTGCACAATCAACGGGTTGGGTGAGAGGGCGGGGAATGCTTCGCTGGAAGAAGTGGTGATGGCGATCAGGACGCGCAAGGATTTGTTCAAGGTAACGACGGGGATTAGGACGCAGGAGATTTACCGTGCGAGCCGGTTGGTGAGTCAGATTACGGGGATGGTGGTGCAGGGGAATAAGGCGATTGTAGGCGCGAACGCGTTTGCTCATTCGTCGGGGATTCATCAGGACGGGGTGATAAAGTTCCGGACGACTTATGAGATTATGGACCCGGCGGATGTGGGGATTGAAGAAAGTAGTCTGCTGCTCACGGCGCGGTCGGGGCGGAACGGGCTGAACAGCCGGCTGAAGCATTTGGGGTTTGTGATTGGGGTGAAGGAACTGGATGCGGTGTTTGAGCGGTTTAAGGCATTGGCTGATAAGAAGAAGTATGTGTTTGACGAGGATTTGGTGGCGTTGCTGACGGAGGGGAAGAGTGCGGTGCCGGAGACTTTTGTATTGGAATATTTGAATACGTCGTCGGGGACGGGGACGATTCCGACGGCAACGGTGCGGGTGAAAAAGGCGGGGAAGGTTTTTCAGGAGGCGGCGTGCGGGGACGGGCCGGTGGATGCGACTTACCGCGCGATTGACAAGATTACGGGGTTGAAGCCGATGCTGGAAGATTATTCGCTGAGGGCGATTTCCGGCGGGAAGGACGCGCTGGGCGAAGTGACGGTGCGGCTGGAATATAAGGGCACGAAGATGTTGGGGCGGGGGACTTCGACGGATATTATTGAGGCGAGCGCGAAATCGTATTTGTCGGCGGTGAACAGGATTTTGGCGGCGCGGGAATCAGCGAAGCGGGGCGCGGGCGGGAAGAAGTCTGCCGGTAAGTCGCTTGGGCAGGGGGAAAGAAAAGGGGTTTGAGGGTGGTATTTTATATTTGAATCGGTTATAATATAAAAATTGGTAACTATAGAGGGGAATATGGGGTATAGGAAACGGCGTTCTGGCTGGCAGGTTGCGGTCGGGTGCGCTGTTTTTGTTTTTTCAGCTGTTGCATCAGTTCTGCATGCGATTGAAATCTCTCCTGTCATAAGTGCGCGTCTTTACGGCGGTCAATATTTTTTTCAGAGTGAAGAGTCGAGTTTGTCGGGCAATATCGGTGTGACGGCTTCTCCGGCGATTGCTTTTAACAAGCTATGGACGTTGATACCGACGGTGTCGTCGGCGTGGCGGGGGACGAAATCAGTGCGCGACTTGGTGGGCGGCGGGACAATTTTGCAGCAGACGCAGGAACATTCAGGGAATTTGAAAGGGGTTTTTTCGCCGAACAAGTTTTGGCAGTTCAAGGGCGGGGGCGGGTACAAGTGGACGCTGCTTAAAGAAACGAAGGACGAGAGTTGGGGTAAGGGGCTGTTTGACTCGCTGAAACCGTCGGTGAATTTTGAAGTTGAACGGTTTGTGGGGCTGATGGGGTATGCTGCGGAAGATGCGAGTGTGCGGTTGGGGTACGATATTTATTGGCTGGATTTTAAGAATTTTTCCTCGCTGGAATCGCAGAATAAGGATTTGGGGCGGGAAAACGCGTCGGCGAAAACTTTGAACACTTTGAACCACGGGCCGTATCTGTCAGCGAGGACTGCGTTTCCATTTTTGGGCGGTCAGAAGGCGCGGTTCGAGGGGGCGTATTATTTTACGTTCCGCAACTATGACGAGCAAAAGATTGTGGTGCTGTCGGGCGATTTGTCGGCGGACCCGAGGCGGGACAAGAGTCATATTTTGATGTCGAACTTCACTTTTCCCTTTGTGTTTACGGATTCGTTTAAGCTGTTGGCGGAACTTAAGGGAAATCTCAGTGTGAATATTTCGAATCAGAATAATTATGACGCGCGGCTGACGCGGTTCAATCCGAATTTTTATGCGTACCGCGAGTATTCGCTGGGTCCGAACTTCAACTTTTTGCTCGGTGGTGCGCCGTGGATTGTGAATGCCGGTTTCAATTATGTGAGGAAGAACTACGGGGACAGGCCGATCCAGGACGGGGCAGGGACGTACGGAGCTGAGAAGATAGGGACGAACGAGTATTATGCGAACTTTGGGGCGACGTATCCTATCAACAAGAATTTTCGCGCGCAGGCGCTGCTCAATTTCGGCTGGTCGCGGTCGAATATGAAGTATGAGAAGACGTACAGGTACAACTATGAAACGTTCACTTATCTGATGGGTGTGGTGTACGAGTATTGACGGGCGGATTTTGGGGGACTGCGGCGCATGGCCTTCGAGCAATCGGGGGTTTTTTTATTTGGGCGGGGCTGGTTTGACTTCCTGTTGAGAGAGTGATAATATAGAAATTCTATGGAGAATCGTCTGAAGAAGCATTATCTGCTCACCGGGTTTTTGACGGTGTTGCCGCTTGTGCTGACGTTCTATTTGTTCAGGGTAATGGTCTCGTTTGTCGGCGGGTTTGCGGCGCCTATTCTGGAGCCGTCTTTCAACACTATTTTTGGGGCGAAGCATCCGGTGTTTTATCTGGAGTTCGGTAGTTTTGTGCTGACGGTGCTGCTGATTCTGGCCGTCGGGATTGTTGTCGTGAATCTGCATGTGGGGCGGTATCTGGTGGCGTTTTTTGAGAGGATGCTGCTGAAGATTCCGTTTGTTTCAGGTCCGTATATGACGGTGCGGAAACTGACGGACTTTGTGTCGCCGACTTCGCCGAACAAATTTCAGAAAGTAGTGCTGGTTCCTTTTCCGAGGAGCGGGAGCTGGACGCTGGGGTTTGTGACGGCGGATGATACGCCGGAGGTGAGTTTCCGGGTGGGTGAACCGATTTTCAATGTGTTTGTGCCGACGACGCCGAATCCTACGTCGGGGTTCCTGATTTTTGCGCCGAGAAAGGATGTGATTCCGCTGTCGATGAGTGTGGACCAGGCGATGAAGATGATTGTGTCGGGCGGGATTTCGGCGCCGGAATTTCATTCTGTGGAGGGCGCGGTTCAGCCATGAGACAGGAAGATATTGAGCTGCTTTTAAGCGCGAACCGCATTTTGGCTTCGACGCTGGAAATTGATAAGCTGCTGAAAATTGTGCTGGAACTTGCGGCGCAGGTGGTGCAGGCGGAGACTGGTTCGCTGCTGCTGCTCGACGACAAAACAGGGGAACTGGTGTTTGATGTGGCGCTGGGCGAGGCGGGTAAAGAACTTAAAACGATTCGGTTGAAAGTGGGGGAAGGGATTGCGGGGTGGGTGGCGAAGGAGAATAAACCGCTGATTGTGAATGACCCGGCGAATGATCCGAGGTGGACGCGGCGTGCGGATGCTAAGACGAAATTTGTGACAAGGTCTATTCTTTGTGTGCCGGTGGTGCATCAGGGAAAATTGTTGGGGGTGGTGCAGGTGATTAATCGTAAGGGGGAGCAGGGATTTTCTGAGGATGATTGCAGGGTGATGGAAGCGTTTGCGGCGCAGACGGGTGTGGCGATTCAGAATGCGCGGTTGTTCTCTTCTTTGAGGGAAGAGAAGGAAAAGGTCGAGACAATTTTTGCACAGATGGCGGAAGGGGCGGTTTTCTTTGATCCGTCGGGCGCGATAGTGCTGGCGAATCCGGCAGCGGGGGTTTTGTTGGGGTTGGGCGGAGACGAGATGCAGAATTTTTGGGAATTGATGGGGCCGTTTGTTTTGAATCCCGGGCTGGAAGTTTTGCGGGGCGGGGAAAAGAATTTGGCCGGGTTTGAGGCGACGCGCACTGAGGGGAAAACTTTGGTGATGGCGGGTCTTATTAAAAAAATTCAGTCGGACAAGGGGGAATGGATAGGCAGTCTGGCGGTGTTTCGCGATGTGACG
>CAYHWZ010000195.1:0-5259 GCA_964359975.1 uncultured Elusimicrobia bacterium
ATATATTAAGAAGGTGAATGAGTTGGGTGTCCCGGCTCTGACGGAAAGGGTGCAGTATCATCTGAAGTTTGCATTTCCGTTCACACATATTCTGGTGCTGATGATTGGCGTGCCGATCGCGTTCAAGACCACATCTGCGGGCGGCGGACGGGGCAAGAAAGGGTTCGGACGGATGAGATCTCTGGCGCTGGCTTTGGTGGTAGGTTTTGCCTATCTGACACTCATGACAGCCGGTCAGGCGCTGGGCGAAAGTCGTAAGATTGCTCCCTGGGTCGCTGTCTGGATTGCCAACGCGTTATTCGCAGTGGTAGGCGTGTATCTGATGAGGAATATGGATTGAGCGCTTCAGAACTGCTAACGGACTAGAACCAGTTTTCCTGTTTTCGCAATTTTGTCGTCGGCTCTAAACCTGTAAAGGTACACTCCAGGAGCCACGGTTTCACCCGCATCGTTCTTACCGTCCCACTCATATTCAAAAACAAATTTGCTGTTGGTAGTGGCATTGCCATTGGCCGAGATGAGCGCTTCCGGCACGTCGCGCACGAGTGAACCATACAAATCGTGGATGGTCAGTTCCAGTTTTTGCGGAGGACGGGTAGCGTTCACCACGATAGTGGTGAGAGTGTTGGCTCCGGCACCGGCTTTTTGCGCGTAACCGGGTCCGCCGGGATTGGGATAGTTCACAGTTTTTGCCAGTTCCACGCTAGACGATGCCAATGCCTTTTTCGCCACAAGAATGCCGCCGGAAAAACCTGCGAGCGCGATGCCTGTTTCCATCCCGCTGAACGAATTCGACAGCGGCGTGGCGAAAAGAGTCTTGCCTTTGCTTCCGGGAAACGGGTCGCTGTCTTTGCCGAGCGTTGTGGCAACAGATCCCCCGCCGTCCGCCTCAACCAAATCCACTCCATAATTCGGAGTGCCGGCATTTATATTGTTGCCCTGCAGTCTGGATTCATTCGAAGCAATATTGTCGTCGATGTGCCAGACAAGGTAACCCTCCAGCAAAGAACCGAATGGAAGCGAATCATCATAGGTCTTGCCGGTCTGTGACGTGCGCGCGCGCCGTTCGACCAGAAAATATTCCTTGCTTCCGTCCACGCCCGCCACACCGCTGATAGGCACACGCACAAATGCAGTGCGGGATGTTGCGGAATACGGCATGGTCAACGAAGACGCCGTATCGCCGGGAGTAACGCTTTGCGGCGCTATGAATCCCAGAAACTGTTTGCACCATGCGTCCATGTGCGCCGGATTCGAACCCAGCGGCGCTCCGATATAAATACCGGAATCCATCAAACTCCATTTCCCCACCACAGACTGCGAAGCGGTTTTGTAAAGGTCGGGCAACCCAAGCTGGTGTCCGTACTCGTGGCAGATGACTCCGAGCGGGTCAATGGACTGCCCCTCGCTTTCCGGTACGACTGTCACTCCGTTAAATTCAATACCGTTCAGCGTGAAAGGGACAGTGACGCCGTCGGTCAATGCGGCATTCGCCGCTACAGTTGGCGCAAACACGGACCAGAGATTGTCCGTCTGACACGCGCCGTCGTTGGCAGTTTCCGCGCCGATACCCGCGTGATAGACCATGATATGGTGAAAACGACCCCCGCCCGGCGCGCCAGTGGCAAAGTTGTAGTCCGTGCCTGCTTTGCCCACAGAATCGTGAGCCAGCGTGCTGTAAACCGAGCAGATTCCCTGCGCGTAAGAAGACAATGCGAGCGGCATACGGTATATGTTATTGGTAACTGTGGCATTGACTGTCAGCAGCCCATACGAATTCTCCAGATAAAAATTCTTCATGTTAGCCATGAATTGTTCCGTCTCTGTCTTAGTATTGGCCATAACAGCATCGCTGAAATCCACACGTATGACCAGCACATAAGCCGTAGTAGCACTCAACGGTGTCGGAAAAAAAGGCGCGGCCTTTAGAGCTGCAGCCCGTTCTTTAAATGCCGTCGGATTCAGTTTGCAAGTCTTTTCCGTCGGAACAACAAATCCCGGAGGCGGAGGGACGGCGTGTAAGCGAAAGCTGAGGAGGGATACAAAAAAGATAACAGAGATGAGGGATGAGGGATAAGGGATGAGACAAAAACGGCAACCCATTTCCTTTCCACCTTGAAAAGAGGGAACACAAGGGGGGCTGCTCTTAACTTTCTTTGTCTCATCCCTCATCTCTCGCGGTCTCATCCCTGCTGTCACCTTTGCACCGCCACTTTTACCACCCGTCTGTTGTCCGCGCTCGTAATGACGGCAAAGTATACCCCGCTCTCCACCTTCTGGCTATCATCGTTAATCAAGAACCACGCTGTGTTACCGTCGCCGTCGTCTTTCAGTTCGCGCACCAGATGCCCGGAAACTGAATAAATCTTGATGGTTGCGCTATCCGGGATTTTGTTAAAATTGACCCTGTCATGTCCTGCCGCGGCCTTGGCAGGGTTCGGGAATACGATTACTTCCGACATGGACTTGCTCGTGACCGCTTCCACCACCTGAAACTCGGAGAAATGCTTTGTCTTGGCCTTCACTTTTTTTGTTGTTGTGTCCACGGAAGAATCCGCGATGATGACCCATTCGGTTCCGTTGTGAAAAGCGAACCGGAGCAATGATTCGCGCAGTCCCCGCGCCGCAATTGTCGCAGGATTGTAGTTGTAAACCAGTTCCACCGGTTCAGGCAGCGTGGACAATCCCGACGGCAGGGAAAGGTCGAACGCAATCCCGCTTCCCTTGACGCGTCCGGAATCCGGTTTCACCAATATGATCTGCGCGGCAGTGATATTTTCCCCACCCACTGTTGTCGGCAGCGACACGCTGGAAAAATCGTCAAATGTGACGGTCTTTTTTTCAGCCGAACTGCCAAGCCCGTTGGTCACAGTAAATGACATGGATGTCCCGCCCGCACCTGACAAACTCGTGGCGGAAATCTGTGACGCGACACCGTTATACGCGTTTGAAAAGGGCGCTCCAAAGGCAGTGGTGGTCCAGGCATCTCCGGCTCCGCCGCCGTCAACCGTGACGTCCGTGTTGTCCGCTTCCACCAAATCCACCCCGCGATGTGAAGGCGCGATATTGACGGTATTGTTTTCAAGCCGTGACGGGTCGGTCGCAATGGCATCATCTATGTGCCAGACCAGGAGTCCGGATGCAGGCAAAGCCGTGTCGTAGCTTGCCCCTGACGTCCGCCTGTATTCAAGCAGAAAATACTCATTCGCCGAACCCACATCGCTCACTTCAATCGGGATACGTATCACGCCGTAACGCGTTGTTTCCGCCTGCGCCATTGTCGTGGACAACGGTGTTGAAAACGAAATATTCTGAGGAGCATTGAACCCCAAGAACAGTTTGCTCCACGCGTCCAGATGAGACGGATTCGAGCCAAGCGGCGAGCCGATATATATGCCGGAATCCATCAGACTCCATTTCCCCACGCCCGGGGCGCTGTTCGATGCCGTGTTATATAGGTCAGGCAACCCAAGCTGGTGTCCGTACTCATGGCAGACCACACCCAACGGGTCCACACTCTGTCCCTCGGTTTCAGGAACAAAAGTCGTGCCCGGAAACACTTTCGCGCCGATAGTGGGACCGCTCACCAGTGCAGTGGAAAGATACGCCGACCAGATATTGGCGTTTGAGGTGGTTTCCGCACCGTCACCCGCATGATAAATCATGACATGGTCGAAACCAGTCAAACTAAATCCCGCGTTCGACGCCAAAGCCAGCGCTTCGTTGGCCATGAACGAGTACTGACTGTTGATACCGTTGGCGTAAAACGAATGCGCTCTGGACATGCGGTACACGCTGGTAACAGTAAAATCCAGACTCATCAAACCGTAAGAATTTTCCGAAAAAAACGTGCGGACATTGGCAAACTGGGCTTCGGACTGGGCCTGCGTTTTGGTCATACTCTTATCGGAAAAATCAATGCGTACTACCGCGACCTTATAAGTTTTGGCTACGATAGGTGGGGCAAAACCCGGCGCATATTTACCAAGCGCCGTCAGCCGTTCGTTAAGCGCCGACCGGTTGACATGACATGTCGCTTTCCCGTCGGTGGTGATGCCGGGCAAGGGTGGCACAGCGTGAACAGCGGTGGAAAGCGGAAAGTAGAAAGTGGAAAGAAACAGCGCAATGGCGGAAAAAAAGTTGCGCTTCATATCAGAAATTCAGACCAAATGCAACGCCTACCTGCACATTCTGCGGGACTTTCTGACTCTCCTTGTCGCCGCTTTTCACTTCGACCAACTCAGAACTGACTGCTCCGGCCACATCCACAAAAAAGTGAAGAAGTTTCAGTCCAACACCGCCGGTATAGGTCGGTTTGCTGTCATTTTCCGACAGGTTCTTCATCAGCCCGGCTCGGAGTCCGATATTGAACCAGTTGGAATTCACAAAATTGAGTTCAGTCCCCAACCCCCACATCCTCGTCGAAAATCCCGGCACGGGCGAAATGTTGTTGGTCACGTCAATGTCCGAGGCAATGACAAAGAACTTTCTCTTGAACGGATAAAAAGCCGCGCCTGCCCGCACTTGCGGCTGTACGCGGTACTTGGGTTCTCCCGCAGCCACAGCCGGCTGGTCAAATTCAGGGAAATTAACGTTCCGGCCCACAATGCCCAGCTTAAACCGGTACTTGTCCCTCTTGTCCAGCATCAGCCCCAAATCTACGCCCGGCTGGATACTTTGCCTGGAATTCTTGTCAAAATCCGTTGTCGTGTCACTGCTCTCGATTTTTTTCTTGAGAAATTCTTCCCTGAAATATCCCACCCTTCCGACCAGCGCCTTCAGGTTTGCCCCCCAGTAAGTGTCTTTAAAGAAAAACTTGTGTCCGTACCCGGCGGCCACTTCAAAAAGAGTGATGCCGCGAAGAGTGACGTTGCTTTCATTGTTTGTATAGGCACTACCGCTGGCAATGTTCTGCAGGACCTCTTTGGTGGCCGTGCGGTTCGTTTCCAAATCAGTTGCCGCTTTGGTTATGTCAGCGTCGGTAACATTGGCCGCGATTGCCTTATTGACCAGCACGTTGGCCAGTTCCTGGTCTGTCAAGTTAGTGATGGAAAATCCGGCGTTGATCAGGATGGGTTTGACGTCAGTAATCACAGTCTGCACTTTGTCCCGTTCGGCAATCAGTCTGGGCGGATCGCCCTTATCCGCCGCTGAAATAGCATTGCCGTCAAACGAAATCCCCTTCACATCCGCGCCCGATACTCCAAACCCCAAATTCTTTGTGTCTACATAAGGAGTGGCGCCGACAGAAGTGAAATT
>CAYHWZ010000196.1:0-5253 GCA_964359975.1 uncultured Elusimicrobia bacterium
ACTCGGGCTCTTCGCGCACGTCAAAAATGGCGATGGGCCGGCGCTCGATCACGGCGCGCCCTGACAGACTCTTCGTGACCTTGAGCGGGAGTTTCTTGCGGTAATCTTCGGACAGGGACTGGGTAGCGACGATGGCAAGTTCCTGTTTTTCCTCGTCGAGCAGCATAAGTGAACATATCTTAAAACCAAGTGAATCCGCGGTGATGGATACGATCAGGCGCAGGATTTCGTCGAGATAGGATTTGCCTGTGACCAAACGCGACACCTGTGCAAGAGTTTCGATTTCTTTTTGACGGCGCGACATTTCGGAGAACAGGCGTGCGTTGTCTATGGCGCGGGCGGCAAGTTTGGAAATGGTGGTCAAAAGCTCGATTTCGGATTCGCGGTACACATGTGATTTCCTTGTCTGCAGGTTGATGACGCCGGTGGTGTGCCCGTGCAGAATAATGGGAAGGGAAAGAAACGACTCGTATCTGTCTTCCGGAAGATTCAGAAAATATTTGAACCGCGGGTCTTCATACGCTTTCTTAGAAATAGTGACGGGCTTTTTATGGGCTGCGACCCATCCGGTAATACCTTCGCCAAGCTTGAGTTTTATGCGGCCCAAAGCATCGGGATGAGGGTTGTGCGAACCGGAGAGAACAAGCGAACCGGTTTTTTCGTCTTTAAGATAAATGAGGCAGGAATCGCTCTTGATAACGCCAACGATGAGTTTGCAGATTTGACGCAGGAGTTCAGAGTGGTCGGTAGTGTCCGAGATGATATGTATGATTTTGTGCAGGAGGTCGAGTTCCAGCTGGGCTGAGACGGCTTTCATGCTTAATACTATACTACTGGCTCCTTTACTTGTCAATTTGTGCGGTATAGTGCCTCAGCATATCCGGGTTTTGTCTGAACCACTCGACGGTGCTGACAAATCCTTGCGCAAACGTGCGGCGCGGTTTCCAGCCCAAATCTTTGCGGATTTTGCGGTTGTTGCTCACCCAGACTGTAGTGTCCCACTTGCGGTTCGGCATGGTCCCCCACTTGGGAAGCTGTGCGATTTTCATTTCTTTGCGCGCCAATTCGACTGCTTTGCGGATGGTGGTTTGGACGCCGGTACCGACATTATAAATCGCTCCCAATTCGCGGGCTTTCTTTTTGCATGCGAGGAGAAAAGCGTCATTGACGTCTTCGGTGTGGGTGAAGTCTCTGCCGATGTCCGGGTCCACGAGGGGCGGGAGTTTGTTGTTCAGACCTTTTACAATGAGTGTGGGTATGAAACGGCGCGGGTCTTCGTAGGGGCCGTAGATGTTGTACAGACGCAGAGTGATGATTTTGAGTTTTGACCGGCGCGCTTCCAGTCTGCAAAAATGAGAGGCCGCGGCTTTGGTCACGGCATAATGACTGTTGGGTTCGAGCAGCTCATTTTCTGACGGGGCGTGGTCTTTGTAACCGTATTCCGAGGACGAGCCGGCGTTGACGAAACATTCGAATCCGCGTTTGATGCAGGAGGTGAGCAGGCGCGTGGTGCCAAGGAAATTGGTGCGCACAATCTCTTCCAAATCGTTTTGAAAGGAGTATGCTCCGTGGGCCGCAAGGTGGAAAATCCAGTCGGGCCGGATTTTGGCAACGGTTGAGTCCAGACCGGCCGGATTGGGAAAAGGAAGGATATGTTTACGAATTTCCTTTTCTAGCCCTTTCAGTCTCCACCCTGAATAGCCGGGTCTGAGCAATAGGTGCACTTGGTGACCGTCGGACAGCAGTCGCCGAACCAGATTGGCTCCGACAAATCCGGACCCTCCGGTGACCAGTACTTTTTTCATGCTCGTTTCAAAAACTAAATGAAGTTCTTGTAGTCGAAAGTTTCCAGATATTGCCAGGTGCGGGCGCGGATTTCGGCGCGCTCTGCGTCGGACAATTCCTCAGCGGTAGCTTTGTTCGCTTGAGGGTTAGCTTTGCGGATGGTGCCCCAGGGATAGACTTCCTGCAGGGCGGTGCCGTTCCAGCTGGGCGTTTTGAGCGAATCTGACGGCTGGAGCCCCATGGCTTCGCAGAGAGCGGAAAGTCTGCGGTGCGGGTTTTCCATCACTTCTTCGGTGCGGACAATGTGAAGGCGCTTGGGGAACTTTTCCTTAAACACGAGCGCATGGTACTGGGACAATGTCCAGCCAAGCATGTAGTCGGCAAGGGCAAGAGGCACGGGGCGCTTCTTGGTGTCGGCATAAGCGGACCAGGGATTGCGCACTACGTGGATGAAATGTCCTTCGGGAAAATCGTTCAATATTTTTTCCGCGTCCACAGTGATGATGGGACTGTATCCGACGTAACCGACTTCTTTGCCGGACTTTTTATAATCTTTCCAAGCTTCGAATGTGGCCTGAAAGAATGCGGCCATATTGTCAGCGCGCGAACGCCCGGTCTTTTCAATGATTTTCACATAATGTTTTGCGCGTTCGTCGTCGTTAAGTTCAAAGGGCATGTGGCGGAACTTACTAACGTGCGGGGTACGTGCGCGCACTTTACCTTCCTCGTCGATGATGGCGCGGTAATCTTCCATGGGTGTTGCATGCAGGGCAAAGACCGGCCAGCGATACTTTACCGGAAACGTGGATGAAAGCGAATCCAACACCATGCGCGTGCCCACCTGCGATTCGAACGGGTAGACGAAAAGCTGCGGGTGACCGTCGAGAAACCGGTGCAGAGTGTTTCCCCCGTTTTCGTACATCGCGCCTATCATGATCATTTTTGTTTTCTGGTTCATAGTTTAGTTTCCTTTCGTTAGGTTGGTGGTATATGCGTAAAAAAGTTCTGTCCTGCTGTCCGTACCCTGCCCGCTGTACCGGAACGGCAATCCTGTAGTCAACTTGTTTGAGATGGACTCGACTGCAAAAATCTGGTTGCCGTAAGGCCAATAGATACTGCCGAGCACACGTCCGGTCTGCATATCAAGCGCGTGCAGTCCGCTGACGCTTTTGTCCACGTCCAGACCCGGCGCGTAGTTGCGGAATCTGGGCAACACGCGCGATGTGCCGGCAAAGGCAATACCGTCCACGGTGCACAGTCCGCGCGTCCAACCAGGCAGTTTTGTCACTGAACAGAATTTTGCGCTGTCAATAAAACCAACTTCACCGTACCCGCTGTTGTCCACCCAAATCCGGTTCTTGTGCATGCGCGCTGAATGCGGGCGGGTGAGTCCGCGTGCAATGGGTTCACGTGTTTTACCTGAAAAAATCACGCCCCGCTTGTCCACGGGAAAATTGCGGTGACCCGGTCTGCGTACCCCGAGCATGTCTGTGGAAGCAGAAAAAAACGAGGAGCGCAGGTCGCTGCCCGCGGCAATAGAATTCAGCTGAAGATAATTCATTTCAAATACTGGAGCGCCCCTTTTTTCAATACATTTCGGCCACCATACGCGCCGGAAACCATGTTCCGTGATTTCCGCAACAGCATTGTGTCCGACGGCATTGGCGTGCAATTTACCGCCTACCATTGCCAGATCGTGCATGTAAAGTGAACCCGGGAAATATCGCGAACGAACGGGGACCAGAGGCCGGTCCTTGATTTCAGTTTTCATATCTCCCCGCTTAATCGAACCATTTACCGGCGCAAAATCATAGATCTGGTTGGGGTTGCGCGTGCTGGCCACGTGAACTATTCCCTTTTTTCGGTCCACTGCGATACCCGACGGATGGGGCAGCACCATATATGAAATATCCGGCCCTCGTCCGGCAACCGAAAGCGCGAGCAACAAATGTTCGTATTCGCGGCTTACGATGAGCACTATGCCGCATTTCTCGACGGTTTCCCACCACTTGCCGCGCGTTTCAAATTTCAGCAGACGGGGGTCAATGCGGTCTGCATCCTGCCACTGTGAACAGACTTGTGCGGAATGACGCCATGATGCATTGTGCCGCGACCAGAGCGCATCCATTTCAGAACGGGTCGCATTTTTCACTTGGAGTTTTGCTTTCTCCAGTACTGCAGTGCGCCCCAATAGAGACGCAAGGCAGAAAAATAGTTGGTGGTCGAGTTCCCCCCGTGCCGCTGGATGGAAAGAATGGGAACTTCGATAATCGGATAATTTTCTTTGCGGCAGGCCACGATGAATTCCATGTCTAGCAGATCGCCGTTTTCCGTCAATTGAAGGAGTTTCGAAAATGAACGCGGGAATATTTTCGGCGTGCCGTTGATGTCCCAGTTAGACAGATTGAACAGGGACCGGCACTGGAGATTGTAGATGAGCGAACCCATACGTCTGCGCCAGTTATCGCGGATTTTGCGGTTGGCTTTCACCACGATATTTGAGTAGACGGTGGAATAGAGCAGGATCATCATGAGGTCCTGCGCACTGGTCCGCGCGGAATTGGTGTAACAAAGCAATGAACCGCGCGCCTGGTCAAGACCGTACCGCACAGCGCGGCCCCATCCGCCCTGTTCACTGTGCAGAGCGCGCACCGACGGATATTTTGATTCCAGCGATTTGCAGACTTCGAGTGAATTGTCGCGGCAGGCGTTCACTACCAGCAAGATTTCGTGCGTTTTGGGAATTTTGGACAGCGCGTCCACGTAATCAGACACCACAGATGTAATATGGTCTCCCTGATTGTAAACGGGCAGTATTATGGAAACGTCGACATAAGAAGCAGCGGCAGGTCCGGTCACTTCAGCGCGCTCACAACAGCGGACACAATGGATTCTTTGGAAATTCCGAAAAGGTTGTAAAGATGTTTTTGACTGCCAGCCACGCCGATTGGCGTTTCGCGGATAGACTTGCGGATGACTCGGCATTTGAGCGCTTTTTCAGCGACGATTTCGCAGACAAGCGAGCCAACACCTCCGCATTCGTAGTGCGCCTCGACTGTGACTGCCAGCGGAACCTGCGACAGAGCTGAGGCAAGGTCTTCAAGCGGCGCGGGATTGAGACTGGCTGCGACCAGGACTTGTGCGCGGATGCCTTTTGATTCCAGCATTTTCGCAGCTTCCAGCACTTCAAACGCCATACTGCCCATAGAAATCAGGAGAACATCTTTTCCTTCGGCAAGCGACTGCGTGCGGCCGAGTTCGAACCGTCCGTTAAGGCCCGGCACAGCGTTCTTGTCGTCTTTTCCCAGACGGTAATAAACCGGACCGGACATATTCCATGTGGACCGCAGGATTGTGCGGGTCTGTTCAAAATCAGCCGGGGCAAAAAGTGAGATGCCGGGCTGGATGCGCATGACGCCCACATCTTCCACACCGAAATGAGTGGTGCCGTTGTTGCCGTATTCCACG
>CAYHWZ010000197.1:0-5222 GCA_964359975.1 uncultured Elusimicrobia bacterium
AGAGCGGCAGCTACTTTTGTCTGCAGTACGTTGTATGTGCCGGACAAATCAATGGCTGCACCGTTGGATGAATAGGAACCGATTTCTGAACGGACTGCTTTCAATGCGCCGCCGGCGGAAAATGTGTCTGAAACTTTCTGCGCGTAGGCCAGGGTAATTATGCGGTCCGCTGCGCTGAACGCACCTGTGGGATTGCCGTCTTTGTCGCGGCCGTCGATGCTGCCTTTGGAATATTCGCCAAGGGACAGTCCCAGCACGGATTTCCAGCGGGTCAGCGGCTGGACGTAAGCGCCGTAATTGTAGCGGAACTGGGAAATGTACTGTGTGTGATAGAAATAGATTTCCGGTGAACCGGACTGGGTCAACAGGGACGGATTGTACGACATAACGCCGGCGTCGCCGCCTTTGGCTGTGTATGCTTTGCCCAATGCCTGTGAATGTGCTCCGACTCCAAACTGCAAAAATGAAAATGCCGGCGCCTCGGCCCTTAAGAACCCTGCGCCTGCAAACCCAATGGTCAATGTCCACGTCAATACTTTTTTGTACATGTAGTTTTCCTCCCGATGATGTCTATTGTCAAAATCTGTCTGTCAAGTTTCAGCCAAAATAAAACCGGATATACGGATTTCTGCTTTTACAGAAATTCGCATGTCCGGTAACTGGTTGACTTGCCCCGAGGGCAGGTCCCTGTAGCTTTGCAACCTGATCTTAGTGATGGACGGATGTTTTATCTTTTGGATATCCGTTATACCAAGAAAAGGAAACCATCAAGCGGTTGTTTGTCTGGTTTGTCACGCTGATATCTTTTCAGATTTTTTCGGCCTGGTTGATTCTGATGTAAAAGAACTGCGCTGTTTTTTTACGCAACTGCCTGAAATATTTTTCAGACAGGTTAGCAGTATAACATGTCGTAGTGTTTTTTGTCTTAAACTTTATGTTACATTTTTGTAACTTTATGCAATAAGGACTTCAGGACTAATAACTGCAGGAACTGCGCAAGAAATTGCCGGAATTCTGCCTAAAAACGCGGTACAGATTTATGAAGGATTATTGAGGGTACTTTATTTCCGCACAGCGTACCAGTGAAACAACCAAATCACCAGACTCGCCAGCGCAAATCCAAGGAACCTGCTGAAGAAATGTATATCAAAATCTGAAATCCCCAATACTTTGTTGAAAATTTTATATACCACCCACCCCACAAAAACCAAAAAGCTCACGCCCGACAACCCCATCACCAGATAAATATATTTCTCTCTGAACCAAAGCGTCAAAACCCCTGCGTCAGCCCGCGAATTTCTGGAAGCCAGATACCAATGACCTGCCCACACCGGCAGCGAAATCACCGCAAACGCCAGCGCCATGCTCAGCGCCTTCTTCTCCTCAAAATTCATCACCGGGTCTGACAAAATCATTTCAATCAGCACGCCCCATATATAGGAAACCGACATCCCGGCGATAATCAGACTTATCAGCGAAAAAAAATAGAGGTATGCAACCTTGGGCGGAATCTTCTCCGGACCCGATTGCCGAAAAGTCACCGCGGCAAATATTCCCAAAGCAATGACCACCACCCAAAACATGGAAAGAATTATCGGCGCGAAGTGATTCATGGATATTTATACCCTACCAAAATCCGCCCGCTTTGACAAGTTACCCCTGCGACAGTAGAATAGTGTCATGAGCATCCTGGCTGAAAAAGGAACCCTGCTGAAACTCCGCGTCTCAAGACTCGCGGCCGGAGGCGACGGCATCGCGCGCGTGCAGGACGCCGGCAATAATCCGTCCCTCGTGGTATTCGTCCCCTACGCCGCGCCCGGCGACCTTCTCGAAGTCCGCATCACAGAATCAAAAACAACTTTCGCACGCGGTGAAATCGTCCGGGTTATCGAGCCCGGCCCCGACCGCGTTGCCCCGCCCTGCCCCTACTATTATGCGCCACTGGCCAAGGACTGGTGCGGCGGATGCAACATCCAGCATCTTAGCTACCCAGCCCAACTGAAAACAAAACTGGATATCTTAAAAGATGCCCTGCACAAAATCGCGCACCTCAGACCCGAACTTTTGCTCCCGGTCGCCGGTACAGCAAATCCCGAAACCCAGGCCTGGCGTTACAGAAACAAAATTCAAATGCCCTACGCACATTCTGACGACGGCAAAAGCGTCCGGTCCGGATTTTACGCTCCCTCATCGCACCGTATCGTTGAGATAAACGACTGTCTCATCCATCCGGAAACAATGTCCCGTATCACCACCCATATCCGTCAAAAAATGCAGACCTGCATGCTCACCCCATACTCGGAACAGAAACATTCCGGATGGCTCCGTCACACCATTGTGCGCACCAGCCAAAACGCGGCCCAAGTGCTCGTCACGCTTGTCACCACCGACGAACAGTTCCCGGACTGCGAAAAATGGTACTCCGACCTCCGCGCCATATGCCCTGAGCTGGTTGGCCTCTGTCAAAATATCAACACCGAACGCACCAACACCATCCTCGGAAAAAAATGGAAACCCCTCGCCGGCCAGGATTTTATTATTGAAGAACTCCCCAACATCGGACCCGGGCAACGTACCCTGCAGCTAAAAATTTCCGCGCCGTCGTTTTTTCAGCTGAATAGCTCCATGACATGCACACTTTACCAAACCACAGCAGATTTCGCCCGCCCCGCAGTCTCCGCCGGACAAGAAACGCTCCTGCTCGACCTGTACTGCGGTATCGGCGGCATCGCGCTCTCCAACGCAGGCGCCTTCAACAGAGTCATCGGCGTAGACGAAGGGCTCTCCTCCATTTCCGATGCCGAGCACAATGCCGCGCTCAATAAAATCACCAATTGCGAGTTCGTCGGCAGACCGGTCGAATCGTTCCTGCGGAATATGCCGCTCTCCAGCCCGCGCGATTTTCACTGCACAGTCATTGTCGACCCGCCGCGCGACGGATGCACCAGCGAAGTGCTGACACATCTCGTCAGTCTCGCCCCGCAAAAAATCGTCTATGTTTCCTGCGACCCCTCCACTCTCGCCCGCGATATCGCCTGGCTCAGCGCGCACAAATATAAAGCACGCAAAATCCAGCCCATCGACCTTTTTCCCCAAACCTCGCACATAGAATCCGTCACACTTATCGAACCTGCATGACCCCCGCCCTTGCGCCCGACTGGCCCTTTCTTACGGGTCTTATCCAGCAACTGAACCAACAGCCAGCACAACACATTACCGTCCAGGTCCAGACAGGATTACCCTATTTTCTCATTCGGCTCGCGCTCGCCGGACACCCGTTCATCGTCATTAGCAGCGACGAACGCGCCGACACCTGCTCTGAAGACCTCAAATCTCTCCAAAAATATTTTCCCCCGCTGGAAAAATGGTCCTTCGGTTCACTCACGGAAAAGTCCCCCCGCGAAAGAACCATCCTCTACGACGAAGCGCTCTCCGCCCCCGGTATCGGATGGCTCGCATCCCCCAAGACTCTTCTCGAAAAATCATTTTCGCTCGACCAGTACCGCAAAGACCGCCAGGAACTTAAAGTCAGCCGCAACCTGCCCTACACACAATTTATCAATTCACTCGCAGCTCTCGGATACGGTCGCGCAGGTTTTGTGGAAGAGCCCGGCACTTTCGCCTACCGCGGCGAAGTCGTTGACTTCTGGTCCCCGCAAAATACCAGACCCGTCCGTCTCGTCTTTGCCAACGATATCATCGAGTCCCTGCACTATTTCGAACCCTACACCCAGCGCGCCGTCACTTTTCTCACCGAAACCGCCCTCCTCCCCCTCGCCGAAAATAAAAACACCGCCACTGTCTTCGACCATTGCCCCAAAAATTTAATCCTCATCCACGACCAGACCGCCGAAACCGTCCCCCTCAACGACGACGAACGCGCCCAGTTCAATAAACCCGTCCGCCTCACAGTCAATTTCACCGGCGAAGATTCCGGTCTCCGCGCCCAGACCGCTGCCCGTCTCAACTGGCGTCTCCTCGCTGATTCCCTGCGCAAAGACGCCGAGTCCGGCTGTACCAGTTTTATCTTCTGCCGCAACAGCGGCGAATCCCAAAGAATGGACGAAATCCTCGATGAGCTCCGCACCGCCCGCGCCCATCACCCCCAAATCCTTCCCGCGCCACTTGCCCAAGGGTTCCGTCTGGATTCAGCCAAACTTTCCGTCTGGAGTTTTCTCGAACTCACCGGTTCCGTGCACCGCGCCCGCCGCGAACCACGCTTCCAGACCGGCCGCGCCTTTGATTCTCTTTCAGAAATCCAGACCGGCGATTACGTTGTCCACGAAAATTACGGTCTCGGCCGGTACCGCGGTCTCGAACGCATTTTGCTGAAAGCCCCCGGCTCCACTTTACGCAGACCCGCCGGCCCCATGTCGCGGTATAAAGAATCCGAATTTCTCTCGCTCGAATATAAAGGCAACGACCGACTGCTCGTCCCGGTCGAAGATTTCCGTCTCATCCAAAAATACGTCGGCCCCGAAGGCAAACGGCCCGCGCTCAATTCGCTCGACACCGTTGCCTGGGACCGCGTCAAACAAAAAATCCGCGACGAAGTCCGCGCCCTCGCCGCCGATCTCCTCCTCACCGCCGCACAACGCGAACTCATGACCCGTCCCGTCCTCTCAGAAATGGACCAGAACGCCCAGGATTCACTCTACCGCGAATTCTGCGACGCCTTCCCCTACGAGGAAACTCCTGACCAAAAACTCGCCATCCAGCAAATCGAAGCCGACCTCGCCGCACCCCGTCTCATGGACCGTCTCGTTTGCGGCGATGTCGGATACGGCAAAACCGAAATCGCCATGCGCGCCGCGTTCAAGTCTGTCTGCGATTCCCGGCAGGTCGCTGTCCTCGTCCCCACCACAATTCTGGCGGAACAGCACTACAAAACTTTCACCGAAAGATACGCCGCCTTCCCCGTCCGTATCGCCATGCTCTCACGATTCCAAAAACCCGCAGCCCACAAAAAAATACTCGAAGAACTTGCCGACGGTAAAGTCGACATTCTCATCGGCACCCACCGCATCCTGCAAAAAGACACCCAGTTCAAAAATCTCGGTCTCATCATCATTGACGAAGAACATCGTTTCGGCGTCGAACAAAAAGAACAGCTAAAGAAACTTAAATTCAGAACCGATCTCCTCACTCTCACCGCCACCCCCATCCCCCGCACCCTCTCACTCTCCATGGGCGGCGTGCGCGATATTTCCCTGATTGAAACC
>CAYHWZ010000198.1:0-371 GCA_964359975.1 uncultured Elusimicrobia bacterium
CTGAATGAGTTCGGGAATCACGGTTTTCCCCGCGAGGATGTTGGGCATGGAAATCCATGGTACCTGTATGATCATGCGTGCGACGGTGTAACTAAACCAGGACATGCGATATATGACTATCATGGGCACGCCGCAGAGAGCATTTTCCAGCGTAGCTGTGCCCGATGCGGTAAGGCAGAGGCAAAGTTCTTTCCGCAGATTGTAGCCGGATTCCCTCACCATTTCCACATCGGCATTTTGAATAAAGGGCTGATAGAAAGCGTCGTGAATAAAATCCACGGCAAACAGTCTGGCTTTGGCGCGCGGGAATTTCTGTCTGATTGCCTTGAAACATTCCAGCATCACAGGCAGGTGACGCGAGATTTCTTTTT
>CAYHWZ010000198.1:381-5194 GCA_964359975.1 uncultured Elusimicrobia bacterium
TTGTCTGGAACCTGGCATAAGACCGACCCAAAAAGCGCCGTCTGCAAGGATACGCGCAAAATCTTTTCGCTGCGGTTCCCCCACTTTTCCCATAAACGGGTGCCCTACAAAAGTGGCCGTTGCCCCGTGGCTCCTGTACAGTTTTTCCTCAAAGGGGAATATGGTGAGCATGTGCGTGACTGCCTTTTTCAGACGGTGAATGCGGTTCTGTCGTGTGGCCCAGACCTGCGGACTGACGAAATAGTAGACCGGGATACCGCACGACGCTGCCTTTTCCGCGATACGGATATTGAAATCATAATAATCTATCAGAACCACGCGGTCCACTTTTTTTGTTTCGAGCAGAGGGTAAATCTGTTTTTTTAAGATATGAATCAGGCGCGGAAGTTTCAGGAACGGCTGGGTAAACCCGGAAATGTCCATGCCCACCATATCCTCCAGAAAAGTGTCGGTCACTTTCTTGAGACGCACGCCGCCGAGCGCGGAGACATGGAGTGAAGGTTCCAGCGACTTGAGCGCGCCGACGAGCGATTCGCCGTAGATGTCCGCGGAATAGTCCCCGGCGCAGATGAGCAGGTTACTCATGAAGATGGATTTGGTTGAGGATTTCTGAACCCAGTTCAAGCGCGTCGCGGCCGTGTTCACCGGTGACGTGCGGCTTTTTTCCGCCGGTGATACAATGAATGAAATTTTCCAGTTCCAGCCGAAGCGGTTCGTCCGCTTTGAGCGCTGGACTGAGCATTTCAATATCGCTGAAACTACGGACAACAGGAGCTTTTTTGCGGTACACTTTGAGATTTTTGCGGGCGTAGTCGACGGAAATATACGCGTCCGGCTGAAAGATGCGGATTTTGCGGTACTGTTCCAGAGACACGCGCGAGGCAGTCAGATCCGCGATGCACCCGTTTTCAAAGCGCAGGCGGCACTTGGCGATATCTTCGTGTTCAGTGACAACCTTTGCGCCGAAAGCTTCGAGAGTTTTGACTTCGGAGTTGACCAGATAAAGCACGATGTCGAGGTCGTGAATCATGAGGTCGAGCACCACACCGATATGGGACACGCGCGGATCATACGGTCCCAGCCGGTTAACCTCGATGAATTTCGGCTGTTTGATATACTGGTGCGCGGCGATGATGGCCGGATTGAACCGTTCAACGTGTCCCACCTGGAGGATAAGGTTTTTTTCCTGCGCAATGCGGATTAGTTCTTCGGCCTGTTCCACATTTTCGCAGAGCGGCTTTTCGATAAGCAGATGGAGATTGTTCGCAAGACACTCTTTGGCCACGGCGTAGTGGAATGGTGTGGGCACGGCAATGACAGCGCCATTCACTTTACCGAAAAATTGAGTGTGGGACGTACAAGCTTCCGCGCGGTAGGCGTGCGCGGTTTTTTCTGCGCGTTTCAGGTCAATGTCCGCGACACCGGCAAGCCGGCAGATTTTCATTTCGGAAAGAAAGCGGGCATGGTGCTGCCCCATTCTTCCTGCGCCGATGACTGCGATAGACGGGAGATTAGTATCCATGACTATTCTCTTTTCCAGGCGACGATAACGATGTTGTTCCGGTTGGCGGTTTCAACGCAAAGATCTTTTTCCAGCATGAGCGTGCGGCCGGCTTCCACTGCCAGCACAGCGGCGCGCACTTCTTTCATTACCTGAATGGTGGTGATGCCGACGATAGGAACATCGAACCGCAGGTCCTGGTTGGGTTTCGCGCTTTTGACGATGACGACATTTTCACCGCCCCACTGGGCAGCGCGGCGGATACATTCGTCTGTGCCTTCGATTGCCTCAATGGCGAGCACGGTCTTCTTGCTCACTACAACGGTTTGACCCAGGTCAAGTGACGAGAGCCCCATGGCCATTTTCATTCCGAACTCGATATTTTTCTGTTCGGTATCCGAAGGTTTTCTGCGGGTGAGGACGCCGGGCTGAGGAATCAGATGCGACAAAAACGTGGTGGTTGGCACGAGCGCAATTCCGTCTTTTTGAAATTCTTCCGCCACGGCCTTTAAGATGGAATCCGCGCGCCGGTCTTTGACGCGGAGCAGGAGCTGGGCGGCCCGCATATCGGGAATCAGGTCGGAAAACAGCTTGCGGTGTTCCACACGCCCGGCCATAACCGCTTCGCGCACGCCTTCCTTTTTGAGTGTCTGTATGACGGCATCCATTTTTGCTATGGAAATAGTGTGCGTACTGCGCGCCAGCGGTGCAATGTCCTCATTCATTTCTTCTTTGATTGCAATAAGCGCGATTTCGCGTCCGTTCTTTTTCGCTTCCTGCGCGAAAATAAGCGGAAACTTACCTTTACCCGCAATCAGTCCGAGCGGTGGGAGTTCCTGCGGCATTATAGTGGGATTGGCGAGACCGCGCTACCAGGTCTGGGCTGCGCTGGACTCTGCTTTTTGTCTGGGCCTGCAGATACCGCGCGCGGATGCCTGGATAAAATCAGCCATTTCTCTTGCTTCATCAGACAGAGACTTCTCAGACTGAATCTGCTGAATCACCTGCTTGAGCGTTTTTTTTGAAAAGAAAATTTTGCGGTACATCCGTTTGAGAGAATCCATTTCCTCGCCGGTAAAGTGGCGCCTTTTCATGCCTTCGATATTCAGTCCGACAATCCGTGCGCGGTCTCCCCACACGGTGCAGAACGGCGGCACGTCCAGCGGCACCATAGACCCTGCGCCCACCATCACCAGTTTGCCGATACGGACGAACTGGTGTATGCCGGACAGTCCCCCCACCACAGTGCCCATACCGATCTGCACATGCCCTGCTACGGCCACGCTGTTGGCCAGAATCACTTCATCTTCAATCACACAATCGTGCGCCACGTGCGCGTACGCCATGAACAGACACTTTTTGCCAATGACCGTGCGTCCGCTCTGGGCAGTGCCGCGGTTGAGCGTAACGCATTAGCGCACAATCGTCCCGTCGCCGATAATGATTTTGGTTTTTTCGTTGCGGTACTTGAGGTCCTGCGGCGCGGTCCCGATAAAAGCGTGCGGATGAATCTGGCATCCGGTTCCGATCTCTGCAAATTCGACGACAGAATGCGCTCCGATGCGCGTTTGCGGCCCGATGCGGACATCTTCGCCGATGACAGTGTACGGACCAATTTCAGCGGATTCGGCTATTTCTGCGGACGGATGAATGACAGCGGTGGGATGTACGCGCGGCGCGGATGAATCGTTGGAATCTTGTCCGTGTACGGATAACGGACGCATCAGGCGCCCTTGTCCACCAATGCAAAAGTGAATTCGCTCTCGGCCGCCAGTTCGCCTTTGACTTTGGCTTCGCCGCGCACTTTGCCTGCGCGTCCGCCGGCTTTGAGCACTTCGATATGCATTTCCAGCACATCGCCGGGCCCGACGGGTCTGCGGAACTTGGTATCATTGATTCCCATAAAAAATGCGAGCTTGTTGGCGAATTCCGGTCTGGAGAGAAAGAGCGCGCACGCGGTCTGGGCCATGGACTCGATGATGAGCACGCCTGGCATCACGGGCCGTCCGGGAAAATGGCCCGGGAAATACCACTCGTTCATGGAAACGCACTTGTACCCGATGGCACGTTTGGATTCTTCCAGCACTTCCACGCGGTCCACCAGAAGGAACGGATGGCGGTGCGGGATGGACTTTTGAATTTCGATAATGTCCATAACGCGGACAGGTTTGACAGGTGTTGACGGATTTGAATCAGTTGGGTTATCCATGGGTTAATGTTTTCTCCGATGAGGCCTTTATCATTTCCCGCACAAAATTGACATTGTGCCCGTGCCCGACGCGGACAGCGTCCACTTTTCCCCGCACAGTTTTGCCGAGCAGGTAGAGATCGCCGAGAAAATCGAGCACTTTGTGCCGCACAAACTCGTCCGGGAACCTGAGTTCTTTTTCTTTGTTATGAATCCGGTCCATACCGATGACCACGGCATTGTCCAGACTGCCGCCTTTGGCCAGACCTTTACGTTTCAGCGCTTCCACTTCGTAGTCGAAACAGAACGTGCGCGCCGGCGCGATTTCCTTCACGTAAACTTCCGGCGTAATGACAAAAGTCGCTTCCTGGTCTTTGATCATGGGATGCTTGTAAGTGAGCCGGCAATGTACGGTAAGTTCGTTTCCGGGTGTGAGAATAATCTCAGATTCGCCCGACTGGTAACGGATGGGTTCGGTATGTTCATAAAAATGTTTCGGCGCGTCCAGATCCTGCAGACCGCTGCGCAGGAGCGTTTCGACGAAAGGTTTAGCCGACCCGTCGCCTACAGGAGGTTCATTTGCGTCCAGTTCCACAATCAGATTGTCTATACCGAGGCCGAGGAGCGCGGAGCAGATATGTTCGACCGTATGCACGCGGGTTCCGTTGGTGCCGAGCGTAGTGCCGCGTACAACGCCGACGACATACTCGATAGTGGCTGGCAGACGCGGTTTTTCCGGCAGGTCCGTACGCACGAAGGTGACACCGCTGTTTGCCGGTGCGGGCAGGAACTTGAGAGTGCTGCTGTTGCCGGTATGCAGGCCGATACCTGTATACACAGCTTCTCTGCGGATAGTTTTCTGGTTCTGCGCGTTACTCATCTGAAGCGGGGATATCTTTGAACACGATTTTTTTCATTTTCCTGAACTCATCGTAAATTTTGGGCAATTTTCCCACGATGACCTGAATTTTCCTTTCTTCCTGAATAGGCCGTGCCGGACTGCCGAAAACAATGGCGCCTGCGGGCACGTCGCTGGGTATGCCGGATTGGGCTGCTATGATGGCTCCGTCGCCGATATTGATGTGTCCCACCACTCCGACCTGACCGGCCAAAGTGACGAAACT
>CAYHWZ010000199.1:0-5149 GCA_964359975.1 uncultured Elusimicrobia bacterium
CGCACATCGAATAAAAATCAATATCTTTGACCAGCACCATCTGATTGTACCGCTCGTTAAAGGAAGCTTTCAGCAGAATCTGCGACGCGCTCTGTTTGTACCCGCGCGTAAAGAATCGCATGGATTGCGCAATGCGGCGGGGCGTAGATGCCAGCCCTTCGCGGTTCACATCTTCGCCCAGTTCTTTAAGGAGCGAAGCAATAATCGGTTCCAGCTTGTCCTTCTTGTGCCTGGCGTCTTTTTTGGATAGTTTCATAACTTAATTTTATACCATTTTCCCATCGGTGAATCAAATCACGGATCTACCCAAAATAGCAATGCCGCCATAAAGATTCGCGTAACAATCAGAAGGATTGGTTTGTCTATATAATAGGGCTAACCCGGACTGAACAAAAAATTACATTTCCTTTACAATTTGTTAAAGCCGTGTTGAGGCGTCGGGATGTAAACTCAAAGTGTGATGAACGCTTTGATTCGGAAAATGGAATTCGATTTGAGCGGACTGGTCCTGAAACTGTCCGGGTTCGGTCTTGTTATCTATCTTATCCTCTGAAAAATGCGCGCGTTGATTGACAAATGAGCCAAACACTGTTAAAATTATTTGATGTGCCAAAATGAGTCTGGACTCTATTCCGTGAGACGGATACGTTATTTTATTGCCTGCGCAATTGCGACAGCGGTTTTTGCCGTTGCGGGTCTTTGCGCGCGCTCTGTTTCAGCGGCATCGCAGTCTTACGAAGACCGCGAACTCTCCTCGCGCAACCTGATTCTGCCGGAAATGGAACAGTTCCGGCTCGGCGCAAAACTGTTCAAAGAAAAGAACAAAAAGATTGCGGCCTGGAAAGCGTTCCAGACTTTTCTCTACAATTATCCCGACAGTCCCATGGCTCCGGATGCGCAGTTTATGGTAGCGGAATCCATCTTTTCCCAGGCGCTCTTTGACTTGCAGTCCGGCAACCCGCCCGACGAAATGGCCTGGCGCCGTCTGAAAAAAAGCGGGGGCAAACGTATTCTTAAAGGGCTCAAAACCAGTCTCGACGGCATCAAATATATCGGGTCCAAAGTTTCCGGCGAACCTGAACCCAACAAGGAACCGGACCGCATTGATTTTGCCACTTTTTCCGAAGCTATTGAACAGTACGGCGTAGTCGTTGAGGATTTTCGCAAGAGCGGAATGGCGGACACTGCGCTTTTCCGTATAGCAGAGTGCTTCTACAATATGGGCGACTATCCGTACGCGCTGGAATATTTCCGGAAAGTGCAGAAAGAATATCCTAACAGTTATCTGTCGGGCGAGGCGCTCCTGGGCGCGGCTCAGTGCTACATCCCGGGCGGAGATTTCGGGTCCGCGGAACTCGAAGTGCGCAAACTGCTTGCCGGTTTTCCGTCGTATCAGAATCAGCCGCAGGTGCAGTTTATTTCCGGTATCATCCGTTTTCAGGAAGGGAAGTTCAACGAAGCCCTTGCCGCGCTGGAAAAAATCAACACTCCGGAAGCGGTCTATTATTCCGGTCAGGCATTGCTCAAAGTGGGCAAGTCCATTGCCGCCACGGCTAAATTTAAAAAAATTCTCGAAGAGTACAAGACCAGCCAGTACGCGGAACTGTCCGCATATCTTATCGGCGAATCGTTCTTTCTCTCGCGGAATTATGCGGCGGCCATTCAGGAATACCGGAAATTTCTCAAACTGTATCCGCAGAGCAATTTTAAGGAAGGCGTGCTTTACAAAATCGCCTGCAGCCATTTCCTGAACAAAGATTATCCTGCGTCCCGCGAAAATTACAATCTCATTCTGAACAGTTATCCAAACGGCGAGTTTGCTCCGCTGTCCCGGTATTTGATTGCGGAATCTTACCGGTTTGCAAAGCAATATAAGGAAGCCAGCTTCTCCTACGGTCAGCTTATATCTCAGATGCCAAACGCGCCCATCACAGCCAACGGCAGGTTCAAGCTCGGATGGGTGACGTACCTTCAGCAGAATAATACCGGAGCCGTTGACGCGTTTCAGCGGTATATTGACTGGCATCCGTTCCACGCGTGGGTGCCGCACGCTTATATTTTGATGGGAAATGCCAACACACAGCTTGGACGGTCCGACGAGGCGGCCAACAATTATCAGCAGGCCTTTGACCGCGCGCCCAAGACTGAGCTGGCCGAGGCCGGTATGGCGCTCCTCAACCGCACGCGGTACAAACAGGGGAACTACGGGCAGCTTTCGACCGCGTACACTTACATTTTAAAAGCGCTCCCGCCGTCGGAATCCAAGTGGCGCGCCATCAGTCAGATTTATCTGGCGGAATCTTTCTACCGGCAGAAGTTGTTTAAGGAAGCCATATCGATTTATCAGAGCATAATCGCGCTTTATCCGAATCAGCCGGTCACTTATCAGGCCTACGACGGGTTGTCGTGGTGTCATTTCCAGCTCGGCGATTATGACGAGTCGCAGACCGCGCGCCGCAAAATGAAAGATATCCGTCTGCCGGCCAATGTCTCCGCTCCTGTCATGGCGTCCGGCAGTTACGAACTGGCCAACGCGCTCTTTAACCAGAAAAAATATCCTGAGGCGCTTGAATCGTACGAAAAGTTCATCAAAGATTCGCCGGATTCCAAAGATATCCCGGACGCTATTTACCGTATGGGGCTCTGCTATTACCGTCAGGAATATTACACGCAGGCCATCCAGACATGGGAAGAAATGGAGCTGAAGTATCCGCGTCATCCGCGCGCTGAAGAGGCCGCGTATCAGGTGGCCGACACTTATTTCCGCGCGCAGAAATATGACAAAGCCATCGAAACTTACCGCCGTCTCATCACTCAGTACCCGCGCAATGTGAACATCGTGGAAGCGACTCTGCGTATCGGACAATCTTATTACAACGCTGGCGACGACGATAAGGCAGTGGCGGAATTTGACAACTTTTTGAAAAAGTATCCGAGCGATGCCCGCGCTGTGGAAACGCTTGACCTGCTCGAAGCTTCGCTGGACCGTGCCGAATCTGCAGGCGGAGGCAAACAGCGCGGTGTCACTCTCCTGCGCAATCTTGTGGATACGTTCTCCGCGACATCTCTGGCGCAGGAATGTCAGTTCCGCATTGCCCGCCGTATGTTCAACTGGAAAGATTACGCCAATTCTGTCACTGAATTTGAAAAATTGCTGGATACGTATCCGGATTCAGCGCACGTCGGTCACGCGCAGTTTTACGCCGCGGAATCCAACTATCTGCTGAAAAATTACGACAAAGCTATTGAAGCGTTCCAGCGGTTCCTGCAGAATTTCCCTTCATCCGAGTTCGCGGCCGCGTCGTGGATGCATCTGGCCACGTCCCAGTTCAATAAACAGGATTTTGAAGGTTCAATCGTGTCGTACCAGTCGCTCCTGTCGAATTTTTCCGACGGTGAGTTTGCCAGCGCCGCGCTCTACAATCTCGCGCTCGCGCAGAAAAAAATCCAGAAGCTTACCGAAGCCGCTGACTCGTATCTGAAATATGCGCTCAATTATCCGGCGGACAATTACGCCAAGTTCGCCATGCTGGAAGTGGCCAAAATAAAAATTGAACTTAAACAGCCCGGCGAAGCCATTCAGGTGCTCAAAGACCTTGACGTCAAACTGGCTGTGGGCGACGAACTGAAACCCGAAGTGCAGTATCTTATCGCGGACAGTTGGATGGCCAACAACGATTTGGAAGAATCAATGAAAGTGCTGAAAGAGCTGGCCTCGACTGCGCCGCAGGATTCGGAATGGAAAATGAACGCGCTGGTCAAGATGGCCGAAGTCAATGACAAGCAGGAAAAATGGGCAGAATCCGTCGAGGTTTATCAGGACATGCTCCGTCTTACGCGGGACCCGCAGGTGAGCGCAAGCATTAAGGAACGTATACGTTATTATCAGGAAAATTATCTGGGCCAAAAACCTTCGCCGGGCGCGCCCAAATCAAAGTCTAAAACTACCGGCGGGGGACAGTAAGGAGGCAGATTCAACATGGGTGAGATTAATTACGTAGAGTTATTTTTTGAAAGTTTTACTTTGTGGATACTGTTGGGATGCTCCATTATCGCATTCACAGTGACACTGGAAAGATTGTGGTTTTACCGTAAGACCAAATTCGATCCGCGCCACTTTTTGGAAATGCTCGGCAAAATTCAGTCGGCGCAGTCACAGGGCGGCAGTATGGATGAACTCGTGCAGAATACCGGCGGATACACCGGCCCCATACCGGACCTTGTACGGACCGCCATCAACAACCGCAACCGCAGTAAGGTGGAGCTGGACGAAATGCTCACTGCCGCGCGTATGGAACAGCGTCTTGTTTTGGAACGGTACCTCGGGGTGCTCGGCACATTGGGCAACACAGCGCCGTTTATCGGACTGTTCGGCACCGTGGTCGGTATCATCAAAGCTTTTCACGACCTGGCAGTGTCCGGCAGCGGCGGACCGGCTGTTGTTGCCGCAGGTATTTCCGAAGCGCTCGTGGCAACAGCCGCAGGTCTGCTGGTCGCCATTCCCTCCGTCGTAGTTTACAACTATTTCATGAAAAAGGTGAAAGTCATGGCAACTACCATGGAAGTTTCATCCATACGTCTCCTGGTCGTCCTGCATGGAGAGAGAAAGCAGGGTGGATAGTTCTGGAGACCGCCGCGAACACGGCGAGCAGGAAACCGAGTTAAAACTCGCTGTTGAAGAACGCTCAAGAGAGCGGGCTCATTCCACCGAACATTCTGAAGAAGACGAACCCATCACGGAAATCAATGTAACGCCGCTCGTGGATGTGGCGCTCGTGCTCGTGATTATTTTCATGGCTGTATCTCCTTTCATGCTGCAGGCCAGTCTGACAGTGTCCGAATCCAAAGCCGGAGCTGCCACAGGCAAACATTCGCTCGAAGATAATGTCCAGATTTCGCTCACCGCCGAAGGTAAACTCATGGTAAACAGCGAGGTCATTGCCCCTTCAGACCTGTACGATATGCTGAAAGAAAAAATTCCGAAAAGTAAGGACGGTCTCGTGACAGTGCAGGCGGACAAGGCGAACCTCGTCGGTCAAGTTGTGGAAATCCTGGACATTGCCAAACAAGCCGGAGCAAAAAAAGTGGCGATTCTCAATAAAACTGAAGACGAGCCCTCAAGCGCAGTATCTGGAGCGCCGGTGAAATG
>CAYHWZ010000200.1:0-5126 GCA_964359975.1 uncultured Elusimicrobia bacterium
CCGGTCTTTTTATATGTCGTTGCCCGTCGAGAAGGGCTGCATATCAGTTTACCTTTACCTTTTTCAAATTGTGCGCCCCCGGGCGGAGTCGAACTGCCAACCTTGTCCTTAGGACGGACCTGCTCTATCCAATTGAGCTACGGGGGCAGGCAACCTTTTGATACTCTTCTTAATCATCCTGCCCGGTGCCCTTCCAAAATCCCCGAAGGAATGGGAAAGGGGTACGGGGGCAGGCAACTTCAAAATATTACATATACCGTCGGGAACTATCGAAAATCGTAACAAAAATGGGTGGGAATGTCAAACTATCCGATGGTGCAAATGGTGAAGAGTGAAAGGTAAGCGGATACTGGTTTTCCTTAGTATTTGATAAGGGAAAAAATATCGTAGCCCTTCAGGTTTTTGCGGCCTTTAAGGAACGCGAGCTCGATGAGGAAAGCGAAACCGATTATTTTCCCCCCCACTTTTTCCACGAGTTCGGCGGTGGCTCTGGCTGTGCCGCCTGTTGCCAGAAGGTCGTCCACTATCAGTACGCGGGCGCCTTTCTTGAATGCGTCTTCGTGCATTTCGAGGGGGTCGGTGCCGTATTCGAGCGCGTAGGTGGCGGAGATGGTCTTGTATGGGAGTTTGCCTTTTTTGCGGATGGGTACGACTCCGGCGTTCAGTTTGTATGCTACGGGCGCGCCGAAAATAAATCCGCGCGATTCCACTCCGAGGACTTTCTCCACTTTCTTGGACTTATAATGTCCGGCGATCTGGTCTATCACTTTGCTGAAGATGTCGCCGCGTGCGAGGAGTGTGGTGACGTCTTTGAATATGATTCCTTTCTTGGGAAAATCCGGCACGTCGCGGATGATGGATTTGAGATCAATGATTTTTTTCATGGCTGCTCCTTTTTAACTTAGACCCATTTTTTGCGCGATGGTGCGGAGGCGGTTGACGGCGCGTTCCTGCACTTGCCGGACGCGTTCGCGTGAAATTCTGAATTTTTTGCCTACGTCTTCGAGTGTGGCGGCTTCTCCCCCGTCGAGTCCGAACCGCATGCAGACAATATCTTTTTCGCGTTTGGGCAGTTTGGAAAGAGCGGTTTCCATTTCGTCGTGGAGTTTTAAGACGGAAAAAAGCTGGTCGGGCTGGTGCTGGCCGCCTTCGGAGATGATGTCTTTGAGCGCGAGGTTCTCATCTTCGTCGAGAGTGAGGTCAATGGAACCGATGCCGCGCGAGGCCTCCACGGCTTCCATGATTCCTTTCACCTGCCGCGCGCTCAAGTTCAGGCGTGTGGCCATTTCTGAAAGTGTGGGCGTGCGTCCGAGTTGGGTGGTCATGTGTTCCCATTCGCGGAACCATTTGCGGAGGGCTTCCCACGCGTGCGGCGGGATGCGGATGGTTTTGGACTGTTCCTCTATGGACCGTCTCACGGCCTGGTCTATCCAGTATGAGGCGTAGGTGGAGAACCGGAACCCTTTGCGCGGGTTGAACTTTTTGAGCGCGTGCATGAGTCCGATGTTGCCTTCCTCTATAAGGTCGAGAAAATCCAGGTCGGGACGGAAGAAACGTTTGGCTACGGGGATGACAAGGCGGAGGTTGCCGTTCACGAGCGCGTCGCGGGATATTCCGCCCTGCTTGATGATTTGGCGGAGCTCGCGTTTTTTCTTATCGCTGAACCGTTTGCTTTTCTTTTCCAGCGCGGCGCGGGCAATGTCGCCGGCGCGGAACTTTTTCCAATGTTTGAGGAATTCGTTGTGTGGAAGCGGGGGTGTTTTACGGATTTCCCGGAAATAGAGTGAGATGGGGTCCAGACTTTCGATGCGGTCGGAGCGTTCAGTGCCTGATGACAAATTCATCTTCCTCCTGTTGATCCTGTATATCCTCGACGTGGATTGTGTCCACGCGGGCCCAGGTATGTCCATCTTTAAGTTTGGCTTTGAAGTCGTCCAGCGCGGAGTTTGTACCTTGTGCTTCGCACTCGACATCACCATTAGAACAGTTTTTGACCCATCCTGTCAAATTCAGCCGGTGCGCGTGCTGGACTACGAAGTAGCGGAACCCCACTCCCTGAACATGACCTTTGACGCGGGCGTAGATGCGCATGGCGTCAGATCAGGAGCGCAGCGATTTCGCGTGCGGTGTTTGAGGCGGCGTCCGGGGCAGAGATGGCGAGGGCTTTTTCCGATAATTGCGCGCGCTGGGCCGGATGCAGAATAAGTTGGCGCACCAGATTTTTTACGTCTCTGCTTTTTTTTGCCAGAACTGCGGCGCCGCAGGATGTGAGGTATCGGGAGTTGCGCTGTTCCTGTCCGGGCAGGGGGCTGATGAGGATCATGGGGATTCCTTTGACAAGGGCCTCGGATGCTGTGAGTCCGCCGGGTTTGGTGACGAGGATATCGGAGGCGTCCATGAGCGCGGAGATGTCGCGTGTGTATCCGAACACCCGTATATTTTTGGTGCGTTTGTAGATGGAGAGTTCTTCTTCCAGATCTTTGTTGGAACCGGCGGCGGCGATGACCTGTACTGACGGGCGGATGGAAAGAAGGTCGCGTGCAAGTTCGGGGATGGGCCCGAATCCGTGTGTGCCGCCCATGAGCATGACGCAGGGTTTGGACGGGTCGAGTCCGAGTTTTCTTTTGGCGTCGTCCGGATTTGTTTTTGCTGTGGCGCTGGTCGGGATACCGAATATTTTTATTTTACGTTGGGGGATGCCGCGCGAACGGAGCGTTTTTTCGGATTGTTTGTTGGATACGATGAAGAGGTCCACTTCGGGGCAGGTCCAGTATCGGTGCACGGCAAAATCGGTGATGACGGCAATCAGGGGCAGGGAGCAGATTCCTTTTTTCTTTTGTTCAGCGGCGACTCCGCAGGGCAGGGCGTGCGTGCAGACCAGGGCTGAGGGGCGGTGTTTTCGGATGAACTCAGTGAGTTTGGAGCCGTTGAGCGAATTGAAAAAACGGCGCAATTCGCGGGTGGCCTGTTCAATGTCCGGATTGTCGTATATGAAGTTCCATATTTGCGGAGTGAGACGGAGCATTTCAAAATAGGTGCGGGTAACGAGCGGTCCTAGAATGGGCGAGAGTGAACTGCTGATATCCTGTCCTGCGGTCTGGATGGAATCGCCGTAAAGGTTTTTGAATGAAGCGCGGATGGCGTCGGCGCAGGATTTATGTCCGCCGCGCGGCGCGGAATACAGGAACAGTATTTTCGGATCAGGATTCAAGTTTTTCTTGAGAGGGGTGTCGGGGTGCGGAGAATCGAACTCCGGCTACACCCACCCCAAGGGCGCGTACTGCCATTATACTACACCCCGAATTTGTCGAAATCCGCCTTTTCAAAACCCGTCCAATTCTTGTGCTATTTGACCAGATCGAGGATTTCTTCCACGGTCTGTTTGGCGCTTTTCAAAAGTTCGACTGCGGCGCTGTTTTCGCCCAACTCCATTTTGAACTGTTCGGGCGGTTTCCGGTTTTCCTGCTGGAGCGCTTTTTTTGCGCCGGGGATGGTGAACCCGTTATCGTAGAGCAGGTTTTTTATTTTGAGAATTGTATCCACGTCCCGGCGTGTGAATTTGCGGTGTCCGGACTCGCGTCGCGCAGGTCGCAGGAGCCGGAACTCGGATTCCCAGTACCGCAGGACATGCGGCTTCACTTGTGTGAGCCGGCTGGTTTCGCCGATGGAAAAATAGTCTTTGTCCGGTATCAGCTGGGTCATGTTCCTCAATCCTCAACGTCCGTCGGATATTGAACAAAATACGGGATGAAATGTCAATTTTTTGGGGCTAATCCGTTACTTGAACAATTCTTCGGACGGGATGAACTTTACGGCGCGTTTGGGCGGGACATCGACCGGCTGGAGTGTTTTGGGATTGTGTCGTTTCTGCGCTTTGCGGATGCGCGGGTAGAAGCTGCCGAATCCGGTGAGGATGACTTTTTCCCCACGGCGCACGGATTCGCGCAGGCACTGGATGAACTTTTCCACGGCGCGCTGGGCTTCCTGTCTTTGTCCGAGCGCAGGGGTGAGGGCTTTGATCAGGTCGGTTTTGTTCATTTTTTTCGCCTCCGGTAAAGCTGTAATATTTTGTCGGTTTCCTGCAGGAGGTCGATTTCCTGCAGCGCTGTCGGCACGAACTGTCGTTGAAAATTTTCATAGGACTCGATGGCCAGTGTTGTTTCGCCGGTTCCTTCGTAACTTTTGGCCAGGTAATAATGGCAGAGTCCCTGCGACGGGTCAAGTGAAAGGGAGAGCTTTAATTCCTCGGCGGCGCGAAGAAAGTTGCGCTGTTCGAGTTCTATCCATCCGAGAACGAGATGCGCCTCGGACTGCACGGCGAAATTATTTTCGGTCAGTGCGGTTTCGCATTCTTTTCTTGCTTCGGGGTAACGTTTGAGGATTAAATAAATCCGGGCGAGCGCGGTGCGGTAAGGTGCTTCGTTCGGCGCAATGCGGGTGGCCTCCAGCAGGTGACGCTCGGCGGAGACAAGGTCCTGCTGATGGATGAGCGCCATTTTGCCGATGCGGTAACAGCTGAGCGCGGTGTCGGGGAAAAATTGGAGCGATTTCTGGTATGCCTGCAGGGCGCGTTTGAGATGTTTGCTGATTTCCGACTCGTCAAAGCGGAGCTCTTTGTCTTTTTCTTTCGATGATTCTTTCCAGAGGGCTATCCGCTGGAGCGCGCTGGATTCGTGGGACGCGCCTTCCCAGAAAACTGCGATGCTTTTGGGGTTGACTGTTTCTGCGCGGGAAAATATTTCAATGGCTTGCGGGAAATTTTTCTTGTCGAGGAATGCTTTGCCTTTCAGGAGCAGGAGATACTCTTTGCGCGAAACATAGATTTTGGGTGTATAGCCGGGGATGTTGGGGACGGGAATTCCGTGGACGGACGCGGGCAGCGCCGCAAGGAGTACGAGAAGAATCGCGCGGAAAATCAGGGTCAGTCCCACTTGAAGCTGGAAGATTCGCCGTGCACCGGGCGGGTCATGAGGTCGTGCATGGACTCGCGCACGTTTTTGTTCTCATAGAGCACGCGGTAGATTTCGGTGATGATGGGACAGTCGCACTTGTATTTCTGCACGAGCTGGAAGGCGGACTTTGATGTGGGCACACCTTCGGCGACCATGGTCATTTCTTTGAGCGCA
>CAYHWZ010000201.1:0-5102 GCA_964359975.1 uncultured Elusimicrobia bacterium
CACCGTTTGTATTGCGGCTCCGCGCGGTGGGCGAGCATCCGGCCTGCGCAGACACTCTGGGCATCAATGTATATGCCGTGCGCTACATCGGCGTGACGCTGTCCGGCATGCTGGCGGCGCTCGGCGGCGCGTGGCTGGCCATGGACCAGCATCAGTTCACCGACGGGATGAGCGGGGGGAGAGGATACATTGCGCTGGCCGCCATGATATTCGGTAAATGGTCTCCGATGGGCGCGGCTGCTGCGGCCCTTCTCTTTGGCGGGGCGGAAGCAGTGCAGATACAGCTCCAGACCATGGGCGTAAAAATTTCCACGCAGTTCATTCAGATGATACCGTACCTGCTGACCATCATAGTGCTGGCCGGCGCGATTGGAAGGGCCAAACCGCCGTCCGCTGACGGTGTGCCGTACCCGCCGGATGAATAAGCCGGAACTTTCAGCCATTTCATTTTCCATACAGAACGAACTTAGACGGAAAGCATTTCACCTCACTGCGTTGGGATACGCGGCGGGATATTATTTTCTCGGACGCGAAGTGATGGTCAAGTTGCTGGCGGTGACGTTTGCCGCGGTAACTGCGGGTGAGATTGCGCGGTTTTTGTTTCCCCGGGTGAACGCCAAAATGGTAAAATGGTTTAAAGGTATTCACCGCGAAGGCGAACTGCAAGAACTGTCCGGCATTTTTTGGCTCCATTTTGGATTTTTTGTAACGGTATATTTGTTGCCTGACAGGGGCGCGGTTTTGTGCGGTATGGGGTATTTGATTTTCGGGGACAGCGCGGCTGCGCTCGTCGGTATGCGGTGGGGTCGGCACAAGATTCTGGGCAAGAGCGTGGAAGGAAGTCTGGCATTTATCTGTGCGGGCACGGCAGTGGGGATGCTTTTTGTGAGTCCGGTGCGTGCGCTGGTCGGCGCGGCGGTTGGGGCGATAGCGGAACTGGTTCCTTTGCCCGGGAACGACAATTTTTGGATACCGGTGGTATCAGCCGGGGTTTTGACTTGGGTGATGAGGTGAATTTGAACGGTGGCAGTGGGGTGATGGTATGACTGTTTTCACCCCCACCTAGCCTCCCCCGTCCAGGGGGAGGAAATATGATTTATGATTGAGAATGAAACAGAGATTGTGCAGATGAAACTCAGGACGAAATTGCTGATTGCGGTCGGCATGGGTATCCTGCTTTCGTTTGGGTTCTATGGACTGGACCAGTATAACCGGTACCGATTTGCGTCGGGCGTACCGTTCCGCCTCATCACGCACGAAATTCCGATACAGACACAATGGGTGTGGGTCTACTTTGCGTATTTTCCGCTCTGTTTCTTGCCGCTGGTATTTGCGCGCGTGCGGAACGACGGCGACGTCTTCCGCCGGGTGGCCATCGGATTTCTCATGCAGTTTTCCGTAGCGTTCTTGACATTTTTCCTGCTTCCTATAAGAATGATACAGCCGCGCTTTGAAACCGTATCGCTGAGCGGACAGGTGCTGGCGTGGCTGCACGGAGTGGACCATGGTTTCAACGTGTTCCCCAGTCTGCACGTAGCGAACGTGTTTTTTCTCGCAGCAGTGGTCTGGCACATCAAGGGGAAAATCTGGGGCGCGGCTCTGACACTGGTGACGCTGACAGTGAGCGTTTCCACAGTTCTCGTCGGACAGCACTGCATTTCGGACGCGGTGGTGGGGATGTCGCTGGGAGTGCTGTCTTTTAAGATGGCGTTTTCAGAGCCCATGAGACATTTGATGTCGAACCATGCCCGTCGGTACATCATCTGCCATCTAAAAAATCTGTGGAACCTTTGGGTGAAGAACAATCCCGGGTTTTGGGACGAGCAGTACCGGTCGGGACACTGGGAATCTTTGAAGTCTGTGGACCAGCGTCCGAGATATTACACAATCCAGGGATTGATCGGCGAAAATTTCCCGGACAAGTGCCAGATGCTGGACGTGGGATGCGGCGAGGGGATCCTGCACGATTTTGTGAAAGACCGCGCGGATTTTTATGAGGGAGTGGACTGCGCGGGTGCGGCCATCCAGTCGTGCCTGACCAGACTGACGCAGAACGGGAACACTGCTTTCCACGTGGCGACATTCGACCAGTTCAATCCCGGCCGCAAGTACGACGTAATCGTGTTCAACGAAATACTATACTACATGTCCGCGCGCGACGCGATGAAGACAATGGACACCGCGCGGAGTTTTTTGAAGGACGAAAAAAGCATGATAGTGGTATCGATGAACAGCAACCCCCGCTCCCCGTGGATCTACCGCAAAATAGAAAGCGCCTACAAAGCGTGCCAAAGCATCCGCGTGCAGAACACGCATACGGGGAGCTTCTGGACGATAAAGACATTCGCGGGGTTGGGGTGAGTTCTTTTGCGTATGCGGATGCCGGAGCGATAACTATATAAGGGAAGCAGATGATTAGAATAACCATAGGGCAAGATTTTTCATGGATGTTGTCAACCCTATCTGGCGCAATATGTGCTGTTGTAGGCGGTCTTGTGCTCGCAAAGTATCAGCGTCGCATGGATAGAAGAGATATTATTATCAAAATGGTCAAATCACTTGCTGCTGAAATAAAAGTTAACCTCAGCTTATTTTCGATCAAGACCGGATATAATGCGAGTATCTTCTTGGGTCTGTCATCTGAAGCTTGGGCTGATTTTCAGTCAGTCAGTTTGGATCTTCCAAATAATGTCGCGGGTAAACTTCGAGAAGTATATGGAATGATTGCTGGCTGCAAGGCTTTTGGAAACTTCTATTTGTCACAACCGGATCGTGCTGTTTGTCCTCATTCACCCCAAGACTTAGAAATAGCTCTCAAGGATGCTGAAGTCTTGCTCGATAACTGGATGAAAACATCCTCAAGTAAATAATGCCGGGAAAATTTGCGAGTCTAATAAAGCACGATTAAAGGAAGTACGGGACGCAACCTGTTGTTTAGCTTTTTGTATTGTGCCGGATGTTTTTATGTTTTATGAGTCAGCATTTAGCTTTCTTTCCGCATAAGTTGCCCTCATCACTGATATTTCACCCCCACCTGGCCCGAGTTCTCCTGCGGCGGATAGGCAAGGGGGGAGGTCTTTACGTTAGAATTTCCAACAATTAGCGGATTGCAGATTGCTAATAACAGGTTTACAGATTGGTAATTGGATTGACAAAATGTAAAACTTGCCGAGGAGCTTTCCTTTTATGTGAGCACGTACCTTGAGCGGGATATCCGTTCGCTCATTAACGTGACAGACCTTGCGAAGTTTGAGAGATTCGTCAAGCTGTGCGCAGGCAGGGCGGCTCAGATAGTGAATTTGTCGAGTCTGGCTAATGACTGCGGAATCAGCCATAATACCGCTAAAAGCTGGCTGGGTGTGCTTGAGGCAAGCTACATTTTATTTTTTGTTCGTCCGCATTATGCAAATTTCGGCAAGCGGCTTATTAAATCACCCAAACTATATTTTACCGATTGCGGGCTGGCGGCATATCTCCTGGAAATAGAAAGTGTCAAACATATCGCGCATCATCCGCTTAAGGGAGCGCTGTTTGAAAATTTTGTTGTTGCGGAGCTTCTCAAGTCCCGTACAAATGTGGGCAAGAACAATAATATCTATTTCTTCCGCGATAATATCGGCAATGAGGTTGATGTTCTTCTTGAGAACGGCACGTCCATCAGGCCGATTGAGATAAAGATGGGAAGCACAATCAATGAGGATTATTTCAAAGGATTGCGCTATTACCAGAAGTTGAATACAAAGAATGCGGTAAAACCTGCACTGATATATGGCGGCGGTGAAAGCCAGCTACGCCAGGCAGCGGATGTTTTTAGTTACAGAAACACCGGAAGCATTAACGCGTAGTTTACACCCCTCACCGGTTCACCGCTCAGGATTTGGCTTTCATTCCCCACAAGTTACTCTCATCGCTGGTATTTCACCCCCACCTTTGTCCTCCCCCGTTTAGGGGGAGGAATTAAAACTGCAACATCGTCCTTGGATTAATTGAGAAGGTTCGCTACGGTTTTCTCTGCAGGGACCAGAAGTCTCTTGGGGACAGGATGGGTGTGGTGCGGAATTTGTGCAGGATTAGCAGGTCTTTGTCGCCGGTTACTATCGCGTCTGCCTTTCCCGCTTCGGCTGTTCCCAATACCATAAGATCTGATTTGTCCCGGCAGGCATTTTCCCGGACTTTGGCGGGCTCAACTATCTCTGCCTCGGACTGCAGGTAATGCACGATATTGGCCGCCAGGGTGGGCGGGAGTTTCACTTTCCGGGCCAGGTTGCGGGAAACTTCTTCAAGCATGGGTTTGCTTAATATAACTCGGTGCTCGGCAATGCACAACTCGTACAGGTCGGCACAGAGTCCGCGCGCGGCAAACGCTGCCACTATCACGTTCGTGTCCAGAACGACTTTCACGAAATCTGCTTGAATATATCTTCGTCGGTGAGAAGTCCCTGCGCTTCGGCAAACGGCAGGGATTTGGCCCGCAGGCGTCTGAACCGGTGCACGGCTATGTACCGGTCAAGCGACTGGCGCACAAGATCGCTCACGGGCACTTTTTCGTCGCGGCTGATGGTCCGGAGCTGGGTCTGCAGTTTCCTCGGTAACCGGACGGTTATGGTGTCGGACATGCTTCAATCACCTCTGTAAGACATTGTAACACAGGTCGGGGGTTCTGTCAAGGCGGGCTTTGTGTAAGGGGGGATTGGTGTAGGTCAGAACCGGAAGAGGATGGAGATGTTACTTTGTTATTCAACACTTTGGGGTTTTCCGCGCGGTGGCTGTTTTCACCCCCACCTATCCCGTGTCCGCCTGTGGCGGATCCCACTTTCCTCCTTCGGCGGACAGGCAAGAGGGAGGGACGCATCTGTGGCTATCCAAATTTGGGGGAGGAATGGAGGGTTAAGCGGTTAACGTAAAAATATTTTGGCCGGGGCTTGACAGGTTTTTTGGGGTGTGGTATAATATGGGTGTAAGGTTTTAGTTGAGTTTTTGTTAATCGCTTAATTGGTTTTCTGAAATCTGTTCGAAATTGTGTTTATCGAGGGAAATTCCTGAAAATGGGTCTTTCTCAACACTGATTTTCGTGGTAATTTTGGCTGTGTCCCATTTTTTTA
>CAYHWZ010000202.1:0-5083 GCA_964359975.1 uncultured Elusimicrobia bacterium
GTGCATGTTTTTGTGGGCGGCAGGACCGGCAAAAACGCGCGCGCAGCGGAAAAAATAATGGAGTTGGTGCCGGTGGACATTCTGCCCGATGTTTTGGAAATGGTCATACGCAATATGGCACTCCTGAAAAAAGTGCGCCGCGATGTGGAAGCGGAACAAAGAGTGGTGATGGTCCCGGCGGACTTGAGCTGGGAATAAAATAACGGAGGTGCAATGAAATGAAAATGATACGGGCAATAATCCGGCCGGAAAAAGAGGAAGATGTGATAAAGGAACTGGAAACCGCAGGTTTTCCCTCAGTGACGAAAATGGATGTTTTCGGCAGAGGGAAACAGAAAGGTATCCAGGTGGGGACAGCGGTTTACGACGAGCTGGCCAAGAGCATGATCATGGTGGTGGTGGACGACGCCATGGTGGACAAAGCGTCAGGAGCCATTGCCCTCGCAGCTAAAACCGGCAATTACGGCGACGGAAAAATTTTTGTGTCGCCGGTGGAGATGGTATCCACAATCAGGACAGGTAAGATGGGAATATAAAAAATGTGCCGCGAGAGGGAGTCGAACCCACACGCCCGTGAGGACATGAGATTTTGAGTCTCACGCGTCTGCCAGTTCCGCCATCGCGGCAATGTGTAAAAGAACTCAACTATTCAAGATTTTAGCAAACTTGAAAGCGGACAACAAGGAGATTAAAAAATGGAAATGAAAACGATGGGAACAAAACTGTTCACAGGGTTGTGCTTCATGACTCTGACGTGCATGAACTTTGCGTCCGTCGGCCATACCATCCTGTTCAGCGGCGAAGTGCGGCTCAGACCTGAGTACCGCGACAATGCGGATTTCAGCAAGGACACCGCCGACACACTTTCCTTTATCGGTTCGCGGTTGAGACTGTCCGCTGCGGCCAAGGCGTCGGACGATGTGCTGGTCAAGCTGACGTTTCAGGATACACGGAACTGGGGTTCTGTGAGTCCCGTGGGTTTGACGGACGCGGGCGAAGCTGTGGACATTCACGAAGGGTATGCGGAAATTTCCAATTTCTTTAAAACCCCGGTCACTTTGCGTGCCGGACGCCAGGAAATGTTTTACGGAGACCAGCGTCTTATCGGACATTTCGGATGGAGCAATCAGGGGCGGGCTTTTGACGCGCTCAAACTTTTATTTTCCAACGGCGACTACGCGCTCGATGCATGGCTGGCAAAAAGAAAAGAAAACAACGGCACAGCCGCATCGCCGAACATTGACCGAGATTTCTACGGTCTTTACGGCACGCTGAAAACTCTGGTGCCGAACGCGGCCTGGGAAATGTATGTACTCTTTGACAGAGAAGGCGACACTGCGGCAAACGCGCGCAAGAAAGCGTTCTTTACCGTCGGGTCAAGGATTGCGGGTAAAATTTCCGGCGTGGACTACTCTTTGGAACTGCCCTACCAGTTCGGAGATAACGGCACCCGGGTGGCGAAGTCATCGGAAGATGTCAAAATTGACGCTTACGCGATTGCTTCCAAGTTGGGCTACACATTCCCCGGCGAGAGCGCGGTCCGGGTCGGAGGCGAATTCACGTTTGCGTCCGGCGATGACAATTCCGGCGATGCAACGTCGCGCACGTTCAATAATCTTTATCCAACGAATCATCTTCATTATGGATACATGGATTATCAGGGATGGCGAAACATGATCGGTCTTAACGCTAACGTGAGCGGGAACTTGATGGAAAAGAAAATATTCCTGTCTGGTCAGTACTGGAATTTCCGGCTGGCGGACGCGAAAGACGGATGGTACGATGCCGCAGGGAACGCGGCTGGCACGGCACGGTCGGCATCTGCGGCTGGTTCGGACAGAGACGTGGGTAACGAGATAAATCTGTTGGCCCGCTACACATACAATACACAGGTCATGCTTGAGGCAGGATGGGGCTACTTTTTCCGCGGAGACATGATAAAGAAAAAAGTCACCAGTTCCGGAGATTCGGATTGGGCTTATTTGATGATGACGGTAAAATTCTAAGGAGACCACCAATGAGCATGAACAATAAAAAGAAAATGCAAAAAGTGAACGGGATTTCGCGCAGAGATTTTATAAAGCAGTCGGGACTGTCCGCCATGGGACTGCTGTTAGCAGGATTGCCGAGCGGATGGCCGGGCGCGGTCTATGCGTCGGACTCGCCGGAAACGTCGAAGATACGGTTCGGCATCATCGCGCTTACGGACTGTGCCAGCATTGTCATGGCGCACGAACTGGGCCTTTTCAAAAAGTACGGGATTGACTCAACGATTTCAAAGGAAGCGTCGTGGGCCGTAATCCGCGACCGTATGAATCTGGGTGAAAATCAGGCCACGCACATGCTCCTGGGCATGCCCTACGCTTCCAGTATGGGACTGCTGAACTCGCCCAAAAAACCCATGGTCATCCCCTTCTATCTTAACCGCAACGGCCAGGCCATCACTCTGCAGAAAAAGTTCATGGGAAAAGTGAAGACTGCGGCGGACATGAAACCGATTGCGATGGAAGCCAACTCGTCAGGCAACCCGCTGACTTTTGCCATGACATTTCCTCCCGGCACGCACGCGATGTGGTTGAGGTACTGGCTTGCTTCGGGCGGCATCAATCCGGACAAGGATGTGACGTTCATCACTGTCCCGCCGCCGCAGATGGTGGCCAACATGAAAGTAGACAAGATGGACGGTTTCTGCGTGGGCGAACCCTGGAACGCGCGCGCCATTGCCGACGGAATCGGGTACACTGTCATCACCACTCAAAAAATGTGGAAAGACCATCCGGAAAAAGTGCTGGCCTTTAACGAGGACTTTGCCGCGAAAAATCCGAAGACTGTGAAGGCAATCCTCAAAGCCATGATCGAGTCGAGCCAGTACATTGACAAAATGGAGAACAGGGTAAACGTGGCCGATGTAGTTTCGCGTCCTCAGTACATCAACTGTCCCAAAGACATCATACTCGGACGCATGATGGGCAAGTACAATTACGGAGACGGCAGACCGGAGGAACAGGACCCGAACTACATGACATTCTACGACCGCAACACGAACTTCCCCTGGAAATCGCACGGCATCTGGTGGCTGTCTCAGTTCAGACGGTGGGGAATGGTGACTTCCGCGCCGGACTATCAGGGAATCGTGAACCGCGTGCACCGTCCGGACATTTACCGCGAGGCGGCAAAAGAAATGGGAATCTCCGCGCCGAAAGAGGACATGAAAAAAGAAACGCTGTTCGACGGAAAAGAGTTCGATCCGGCAAAACCTGAAGAATACGCAAAAAGTTTTGCCGTTAACAATGTGAAGTGAGGGAGCGGACAATGAAAAAGAGAATTGACTGGGCGGCATACATACTTCCCGTTTTCGGGATGATAGGCATACTTGCGGTGTGGAGCATTATCAGCAGCAAGATATCGCCGGACCTGCCGTCGCCCATAAAAACATGGGAAGAAAGCAAAGGATATATTCTCAAACCATTCTTCAAGGACGGTGAGATGAATCAGGGAATGGGACGTCTGGTATTCTATTCGCTTGTGCGCGTGTGCAAGGGCTATTTCCTGGCATTGCTGATCGGTACACCCATCGGATTCTTTCTGGGACTTTCGCGTAGATTCCGTCAGACATTCGACCCCATCATCCAGATGCTGAGACCCATCTCGCCGCTGGCCTGGCTTCCGCTCGGACTGATTCTGTTTCAGAAATCCGAGCCCGCGGCATTGTTCACCATTGCAATCTGCGCCATGTGGCCGACAGTGATCAACACAGCGGTCGGAGTGCGTAGCATCAACCAGGACTACATCAACGTGGGCCGCGTGCTGAACCTTTCGCGTACCAGAATGCTTTTCAAGATCATCATACCTGCAACACTTCCGTACCTGTTCACCGGGTACCGTCTTTCGCTCGGGATTGCCTGGCTGGTCATAGTGGCGTCTGAAATGTTGACCGGCGCTCCGGGCGTGGGCGGATTCTTGTGGCAGGAATACAACGCGCTCGTCTATTCGCATATTATTCTGGCAATCGTGACCATCGGACTCATCGGACTTGTGCTGGACCATCTGATGGCATTGATCGAGCGCAGGTTCAAGACCGCGTAAAGGGAATGTATATACATATGTACATCCGGGCAACATTTGCAGGAAGCGCCGATGAATACTGGCTTAAACAGCGCTTTGCTGCGCAGGGCGAGACAACAGTGAATCGTTATCAAGTGGACCATATCACAAACATTGCAGGCGAACATCTTGTCAGGATTTTTCCCGGCACGCATGTCTGGAGGATAGAATCGCCCGAACCCGAACAGAGTTTGGTAAATTTTGCCGAAATCCAGCCGCCGCGCTTTGCATTTCAGGGGATCACCCAGCATCTTCACTATACAGATTCAGCGACGAGAGATGATTTGAACGCGCGTGCCCGTGCGGAATTGCCCGCGTCTCCGGACACAGTTGCAGTGCTCATCCCCATCAGAAAATCGGAAAAATGGTGGGAGTTGGCGCAGGACCAGAGACAGTCGCATTTTCACGGCAAAGACGGCAAGAAAGGGCATACGGAAATCGGCGCGCCCTATGTGGACCGTATTTTCCGCAAGCTCTACCATTGCCTCTACGATGCGCGTTCGGCACGGTATGATTTTCTCACCTATTTCGAATTTGAGAAAAATCACACAACAGATTTCATGACACTCCTGACCGAACTGCGCGACACGGACCAAAACCCCGAATGGAGCTACGTTCAGAGCGAACAGGAAATTTGGATGACAAAACTGTCATGAGCTTTCTCGAACTGAAGAACATCGGCAAATCTTTTTCCACTGCGAACGCTACCCGCACAGTTTTGGCGGATGTGAACCTGAAAATCAATCAGGGCGAATTCGTTTCCATCGTCGGATATTCAGGTTCCGGCAAGACCACTTTGATTTCACTCATCGCCGGACTGCTCAAACCGGACACGGGAGAAATCATGCTGGACGGCAAGCATGTGGACGGACCCGGCCCGGACCGCGGGATTATTTTTCAAAACTATTCGCTTCTGCCCTGGATGACCGTGCTGGAAAACGTGCGCGTGGGCCTGCAGCGTCGGCTGGGTACGAGCTTT
>CAYHWZ010000203.1:0-5063 GCA_964359975.1 uncultured Elusimicrobia bacterium
ATGGTCAGCCCGCGCGGAAAAGCAGCGTGCCTCTCGCGGAACTTGCCCCCTTTATGCTGCTGACTGCAAAGCCCGTGCTCTATCTTGGAAACGTTGACGAGAATGTGACGGAAAAAGGCAAAGAGTTTGTGCGCAAACTGGCGGAATTCTCCGAAGCCAGAGGCGCGAAATGGCTGGCGATTTCCGGTAAGATAGAATCCGAAATCGCGCAGATCACCGACCCTGCTGAAAAGGCCAGTTTCCGCGAAGCGCTCGGCATCAAGGAAACAGGATTGGAAAAACTTATACGCGAGTCGTACAAAATGCTGGGGCTCGTCACTTTTCTCACTGCAGGACCGACGGAAACGCGCGCGTGGACTGTGACCGCGGAAAATACCGCTGTCCAGGCCGCCGGACGCATCCATTCGGACATTGCCAAAGGGTTCATCCGCGCGGAAGTGTACCGTTACGAGGACATGGACCGTCTGGGCTCGGAAAAAGCTCTGCAGGAAAAAGGGCTGCGCCGGTCCGAAGGCAAAGAATACTGCGTAAAAGACGGAGATGTCTGCTACTTCCATTTCCGGTGAACAAGGGGGGCAATATGAAACAGAATCTGATGTGTGTTGTATTCTCCGCACTGCTGTGCTTGGGAGGCGCTGTTATGTCCAATGCTGAAACTAAAAAAGCAGGCGCGCAGAGCGCAAAACCCAAAACTGAAACCGCAATATTCGCCGGAGGATGTTTCTGGTGCATGCAGCCGCCGTACGACCGGTTGAAAGGCGTGCAGGAAACGTACGTCGGGTACACGGGCGGAAGCAAAAATAATCCGACCTACGAAGAAGTTTCCGACGGGATAACGGGTCACGCTGAAGCTATTGAAATTATTTTTGATCCATCGCAGGTCAGTTACGCGGCGTTGCTCGAAGTGTTCTGGAAGAATGTGGACCCGACCACTCCCAACCGGCAGTTCTGCGATTCCGGCAATCAGTACCGGTCCGCCATATTTTACGCTGACGCTGTCCAGAAAAAACTGGCTGAAGAATCAAAAGCAAAAATTGAAAAGTCCGGCGTGCTGAAGAAACCGATTGTGACTGAACTTGCCGCTGCATCCAAATTTTACCGCGCCGAAGATTATCACCAGAAATATTATCAGAAAAATCCAGTGCGGTACAAACTCTATCGCTACAACTGCGGCCGTGATAAAACACTCGAACAGGTCTGGGGTTCGGCCCCGGCGCACTGAGAGGAATGCTGACAAGCCGGCAGGTACAGGATTTTCTCAGGAGCATTGAACCGTTCAAATCTTTGCCCGGAGACGACCTGACTGCGCTGGTCTCAAAATGTTCGGAAAAAAAGTTCCTGAAGAACAAGACGATTTTCAGCGAAGGCGATATTGCGGACAGTGTGTGGGTGCTTTACAGCGGGCGCGTGCAGATTTTCAAGTACACCAAAGAGGGGCGTCCGTTTGCGATTGAGAGTCTGGGACCGGGTGAACTTTTCGGCGCGCTGTGCCGGCTCGGAGGGAACGGGCGCAGTTATCCCTGCACAGCAGTGTCGTCGGACAGCACGGTTTCGCTCAAAATCGCGGACCAGACTTTTCTGGAATATTATTCAAAGAATCCCGGCATGATGCGCGGCGTGTGCGCGCTCTGTTCGGACCGGCTCAAAGATGTGCAGGATATGCGGTGTCTGGGACAGGAATCTGTGCTCGTGCGCGTGGCGACTATTTTGATGCGTCTGCATCTGGTGCACGGTGAAATCATTCCGTTCACAAAACGCGAAGTTTCCGAGCTCATCGGCGCGACGATTGAGACCACGTTCCGCGCCATGTCCGAACTTCAGAAAAAGGGATTGATTATTTCTCATCGCGGAAAAATTGAAGTCAGGAAACCGGACGAAATCCGCAAGCTGTCGGACCAGCGGCCATGACAGACAAGAATGCGCCGCTCGCGCGTCCGGCAAAACCGGCTGTTTTGACAGACTATCAGCCCGGAGCCATTGTCAGCCGGCAGCTAGTGACCAAAAAGAACGGGACTGTGACCGTGTTCGCATTCGACAAAGGGCAGATGCTAAGCGAGCATACGTCCGTTTACGATGCGCTGGTGCAGGTGCTGGAAGGCGAAGCGCATATCCGCGTTTCCGGAAAAGATTTTGCAGTCAAGTCCGGCGAAACATTGCTCATGCCTGCCGGAGAACCGCATTCGCTGAAAGCAGTGAAACGGTTTAAAATGTTGTTGACCTTGATGCGCTGATTTCCGATATGCCGCCGGTCCGGGCGCGGATGTATGATGCAGGTCATAGTGAAGCCGCCGGAGTCGTGATAGAGTATGTGTATCATGGTAAAGAAACCTGTGCAGGTGCGGAAACTGGGTGACGCGCACGACGGGTACCGCATACTGGCCGCGCGGCGCAAACCCGCTGGCACGGTGAACCGGAAAATGCTCGATGCCTGGATACCGGCTCTTGCTCCCAGTCCTGACTTGTGGAAAAAAGTCCGTACCCGCCGCATGCAGTGGCGGGATTTCAAAGAAGCGTACGGACTGGAACTGGCCAAACCTGTGTCGCAGAATCTGATCAAGCCGCTGGCCCTGCTGTCACGCCGCCGGTCCGTTGTCCTGCTCTGCGATTGCGACGACCATTTGGAGTGTCTGTCGGAAACACTGGCAGAAAATATTTTGAAGTGCCGTCAGACCGGAAATTTCCGGATGGATATCTGAACCATGCCTAACATTGCCCCGCGCACAACCACTAAACTGAAACCCCAGCTCTACGCACGGCTGAGGATGGGGCGCCTGCTGGCTGTGAGCGAAAAAGAGTTTGCCGAACTGATTCTGGAAGTGGAGAACGACCCGATTTTCGCCAAGCTGAAAACTCCGTCGGACGGCGGCGGACGGGCCGTGTTCACTCGGCGTTTCCCGCATACAGGGCTCAGTTCCAGTTTCTACGAAGTCAAAGACGAACTGGCCGCAGGCGCAGTTACCCTCGATGTGGAACAACTCCTCGACCAGCACCGCGAAGTCCGCGACTTGATTAAAACTATCGGGCGCGAAAATTTTGAAAACTATTTTCTCTATTGCGAGTCCGGCGAATCCGTTGACAATATCGCCAAATCCTGCAGTCTGAACAGTTCGCAGGTCCGTGCGCTCCAGTCGTTCGTGCTCAAGATTTCCGTCCACTCGGAATTTTTCTCGCCGACCACACTCCCGACTGCCGGGCTGGTGCATTACAGTCCCGTAGCCCGTATCGAGGAAGGGGAGACAGGGGAACTGTCGTTTTCGTACATGTCGCCGCACCTTGCGCGCGGGCGATATGTGGTCAACCGCGAACGTCTGGAAAATATCAAAAAAGAACTCACTCCCGGCGAACGGAAATCACTGACCGACCTTGTGCGCAAAGTCGAGTGGGTCAACCTGCGCGCCGATACCTTGCACCGCATTTTGACCGAAGCCATCTCTCGGCAGGAACTTTACCTCCGTAGCGGCGACCTGTCCAAACTGCACCCGCTTTCCCAGAGAGAAATGGCGCGCCGTATCGGTATGGCTCCGTCCACCGTGTCGCGCACTCTTTTTGCCAAAAGCATTATCCTGCTCTCCGGCCGCGAAGTCGAACTTAAAACCCTTTTCCCCGGGAAAAAAGAACTGGCCCGGAACTGGCTGGCGGAAATCATCCGGACCTGTGAGGGACGCAAAGTGACCGACGACCAGCTCAAAGATATGCTCGTCAAACAGCACCGCCTGAAAGTTTCGCGCCGCTCCGTCAATCTTTACCGGAGGTCCCTGTCCGATGAAAAATAAATATCTGCTCTACCTGGGATTGATGGGAGTGGTCACGCCGATCAGTATCCTCATCTGGATTTGGCGCGTTATTGATGTGGAAGCGCTCACGAGTCTTGTTCCTCAGCCGGTGAAACTGTACACGTTCCTCAGTCTCATTCTGCTGTCGCTGGCATTTGTGCTGGCCACAATATTTTTTATGATAAAGAGCCGCACCCAATGCGTGCACTGCGGCGCGGAAATGGAACGCCAGCTTTTTCAGGCGGAAAAACTCGCCACTGTCGGACAGCTTGCCGGCGGCGTGGCACATGAAGTGAACACCCCCGCATCCATTATCTCCGGCAGAGTCGAGGCCATGATGCTGGATTCCACGCGGCTCAACACGCGCGACAAACAGGACCTCTCTGTCATCAAGGGACAGGCGGACCGCATCGGGCAGATCACCCGCGACCTGCTCCTTTTCGCCAAGCGCGCCCCGACGGAAAAAACCAAAGTCAATCTGAACGAAGCTGTTGCCGACGCGCTCTCTCTCGTCAGCACTCCTCTGCGCAAAGCCAATATTCACGTATTGTCTGAAATGAAGGACGAACCCATCACTCTCTGGGCGCACAAGAACCAGATTGTCCAGGTGATACTGAACCTCCTGACCAATGCTATGGACGCCATGCCAGGCGGCGGCAATCTGGAAATCAACACATCACTCATAACGACGGGTACGCCCAGGGCAATACTGCAAGTCACCGATACCGGCACAGGTATCCGCGCAGAAGACAAAGACAAGATTTTCGATCCGTTTTTCACCACCAAAAAAACCGGCACCGGGCTCGGTCTGTCCGTGAGTTACGGAATTGTGCAATCGCACCGCGGGTCCATCCAGGTGGAAAGCGGGCCGGGCAAGGGAGCCACTTTCAAAGTTTATCTGCCGCTGTACAAAGGCACTGAAACCGACATTAAAATCGCCGACATCCGGGTTGAGGCCCGCACTCATGGTTAAAGAAAAAATTATCGTTATCGACGACGAACAGGAAATCCTGGAAAATTGCCGGCGTATCCTCCAGCATCACGGATACGATTGCATCACTATTTCAAAATCCGAGGAAGCGGCGGACCGCGTATCAATGGAAAAGCCCGACCTTGTGCTCACTGACCTCAAAATGCCGGGCAAAGACGGTCTCGAAGTGCTCAGAGCCATCAAGGCCTCCAACTCAAAAGTGCCCGTGGTCCTGTTCACTGCTTACGCCACACTGGAAACCGCAGTCTCAGCCATCAAAGAAGGCGCGTTCGATTATCTGGCCAAACCGTTCAACGCGG
>CAYHWZ010000204.1:0-5015 GCA_964359975.1 uncultured Elusimicrobia bacterium
TGCGAATCCCGAACCTGAAACTCTGCTCATCAGTTACGGCGATTCCTCCATCAACTATTCTTTGACTTACTGGATATCAGATTATTCAAGAGTGCGCGAGATTTCAAGCGAAATTTCCACGCGGGTCTGGTACGCGTTCAAACGTGAGTCCATCAATATCCCGTTCCCCATCCGCACCGTACACCTTGTCCGCAAAGAGCGCGCGGAATCCGCAGCCGCCGAACCTCAATCCATGCTTGCGCAGATCGACCTCTTTAAACTTCTTTCTGAGAAGGAAAAACAAATCATTCTGGAACTGCTGCAGAAGCAGACTTATCTGAAGGGCGAAATAGTGGTCCGCGAAGGCGATTCGGGGAGTTCTTTTTATATCATCCTGAAAGGCCGTCTTGAAATCATGCGTCATACGCGGGACAAAAAGCCGGTTTCCATCGGACAACTGGAGAGCGGACAGTTCTTCGGAGAGTTGTCCCTGCTGACCGGAGAGCCCCGGTCCGCCACTATACGGGCATTGACTGATTCCGAACTGCTCCGTCTGGAAAAAAGTGATTTTCAACAGGTGCTTGAACGGCATCCTGAACTGGCGGAATCGCTGGCTGAAATCGTGGCTTCGCGTAAGAACACGCTGGCAGAGTTGAGCGTATCGGAAAAGGGCTCGAGCGCGGTGAACGAGGAAAAAAATTCGCTCTCGGCCAAAATCCGCAATTTCTTTAATTTGAGGGTGAACGCATGAAGAACAAACTCCGCAGGAACAGTCTAATCTTTGCATTCATCGGGTCCGTGGCAGTCGCAGCTCTATACTGGATGGGACTGTTCATTAATTTCGAGGACAAGTCGCTGGACTTCCGGTTTAAGATGCGTGGCGTAGAAAAACCCCAGTCGCCTGTGGTTGTTGCTGCAATGGACGATGATTCCATGGCCCGCATCGGCAAGCCGCCCTGGCGCAGAATGGTGCACGCCAAACTCGTGGACAAACTGACCAAAGCCGGTGCATCTGCCATTGTGTTTGATGTGCTTTTCTACGAACCGGACAACGACCGACCGCAGGACGATCTGGCTTTTGCCCGCGCCATCCGCAAGAGCAAACGGACTGTCTGCGCATACAGTTTTGACTATTCGGAAGTGCCTGTTTCGCAGGTAAATGAAAAAGGTGAAACAGTCGTAGTTTCCATATCCACTGTTACCAAAGCTGAGCCGGTCGAATTGATCGTCGGCGAAGCCGCGGCGGTAGGATATGTGAACTCTTTTCCGGACCCGGACGGCAACTTGCGGCGCGCGCATCCGGTCTTCTGGTACGAAGGCGAAAAGTATGCGGCGCTGAACCTACTGGCAGTCTCAGTCGCACAAAACAAGTCGCCGGACGAAATCATGCAAAATGTCACTACCATTGATTCCGTCCCCGGCGGGTGGGGTTACCCGGGCAGAGAAGTGCTGGTCAATTATCGCGGTCCCAAGGACGGCACTTTCAACACTTATTCTTATGCGGACATTCTGGAAGGTTTTGTCCCGGACGAATGGCTCAAGGGCAAGATTGTGCTTGTCGGGTCCACTGCGCTCGGATATTTCGACCATTACAATACCCCGTTTCAGACGCAGTTTCCCGGCGTGTTTTTTCATGCCAATATCATAGACAACCTCTGGGCAAACGATTTTCTAAAACCTGTCAGCTCGTGGGTCACGCTGCTGCTTATATTCCTGTTCGGAGTGGTGGGCAGCGGAATGTTTGTGCCGAGACTTTCGCCGTGGCTGGGCGCGGTCACTGCGCTGGCCGGTTCCGCTCTTTTCTGGGGATTCGGTTATCTGTTGATGACCCGCAAACTTTTTGCATTGGAACTGGTGGCTCCAATCATCTCGCTTCTCGGCAACTATATTGTGGTTTTTTTCTACCGGTTTATCATTGAGCAGAGGGAAAAGGCCGGCATCAAGAAGGCGTTCGGCGTGTACGTCAATCCGCATGTGGTGGACCAGATCGCCAAGAATCCCGACGGACTGAAACTCGGCGGTGAGATGAGGGAAATGACCGTGATGTTCTCGGACGTGGCCGGGTTCACTTCCATTTCGGAAAAGCTCACGCCGCAGGAACTGGTGCATCTGCTCAACCTCTATCTCACTGCCATGACCGACACTATCATGCAGTACGACGGTACAGTGGACAAATATGAAGGCGATGCCATTATGGCATTTTGGGGCGCGCCTCTGCTCCAGCCCCAGCACGCCAAACAGGCCTGTATCGCCGTCCTGGAAAACCGCGAGCGTCTGAAACAGCTGAATGCGGACCTGGAAAAACAGGGCATCAACAAACTGGCCGCGCGCTGCGGGATCAATTCCGGACCGATGAACGTGGGTAACATGGGCTCGTCGCAAAAATTCAATTACACTGTCATGGGCGACGCGGTGAACCTGGCGTCCCGTCTGGAAGGCGCCAACAAACAGTACAGTACCGGTCTGATGGTTTCCGAGACAACGCGCGAACAGGCCAAAGACGAAATTGAAACGCGCGAACTGGACCTTCTGCGCGTGAAAGGAAAGAAACTGCCGATTAAAGTCTTCGAGCTTGTAAGCAAAAAAGGCGGGCTGACGGATTCGCAAAAGAAGGGGTTTGAATTGTATAATGAAGCATTAGACCTTTACCGCAAACGCAATTTCAAGGAAGCGCTGAAAAAGTTTCAGCAGGTTTTTGATGTCCTGCCGAACGATGGCCCGTCTACGACGTATATCGACCGGTCGAAGAACTATATCGAATCGCCTCCGACGGAAGATTGGGACGGCGTGTTCACCATGACCACTAAGTGATTTTAGAGAATAGAAAATAAAAAATGGAAATATTCTGGCGTCTGGTGCTGGGTCACTTGATCGGAGATTTCACTCTCCAGACCAACTATATTGCTGCCTGGAAACGGCGGAACATCTGGGGTCTGATGGCGCATTGCGGTATCCATCCCATCATCTACGCTGTTCTCTGCGCGCGGTATCTGAACAGCGTGTGGATGGAAGTGGGACCCATTCAGCTCACCGGCACTACCTGCATTTTTATTATTTTCATCACGCATCTCATCGAGGACGAGTGGCGTATCTGGTCTGTGCTGAAGAAGGGCGCGCCGGACAACACTTTCTTTTATCTTTGGGACCAGGTCATACACTATGCCGTGCTTTTTGCGATATCGCCTGTAGTGGAAGGCGCCACCAGCAAGTTCGGCATTCTTTATTATCCGCCGATTGCAAATATTTTGGCTGCGGAACTGGCTCCCGAGATGGGTGTCTGGGACCGGTTCATTAACATTGTGCACAATGAGCAATGGGTATTTGTGGGCATGCTTTTGGTGATCGTGACGCATTTTACGACGGTGACTATTTATTTTATCGAGAAGGATTTTTTCGGCGGCGATTATCCTGCGCCGCAAGAGAAATATATTTCCATGGCGGAGCGGCTGTTGGTGATGAGCTGTTTCCTTCTGCCTGGACTGTGGATGCTGAGCGTGGTGGCGGTGTGGCTGGCGCGTGCGTTTATATATAAAGTCAGGCGCGTGTACAATTTTTCCTGGACCAGCATCCTGATCGGCAATATCACGGCCGTGTTCTGCGGTTTGATTGCAAGGGCCATCATTTATTAAGAGATTCATTCTGTCCGCGGCGTTCGTTCTTGCGGCGCATTCAGTTCTGGTTGCCGCGCCTGCTGCACAAAAGTTTCCCTTCCATCTCTATTTCGGCGAGACGCACAATCACACTATCTTTTCATTCGACTACAAGGGACCGGAAGAAAATTCCGAACCTATCGACGCTTACCGTTACGCGCGCGACGTGCGGAAATATGATTTCTTTGTTATCACCGACCACAATTTCGACAAGATGGACAAGGACCTGCACAAGAAGGGACTTCAGCAGGCGGACGAAGCCACTGTCGACGGTAAGTTTGTTGCGATTTACGGCACGGAATTCAACCGCGGCATGAAACAGCAGGGACACATCAATATTTTCGACCCGCCGGTTTTCATCAGTTGGGCAGACGAAGATGTTTACGTGGATGAAGGCGACATTAAGGGAGTGTATAAGGCGATAAAGGAACATCCGGGACCGTTCGGACCTGCGGCGCAGTTCAACCATCCGTTTGCGGTGAACTTTGACGAGTTTGAATACGACAAGACCGGCGCGAGCGTGATGAAACTGATTGAGACGTCCAACGGGCAGAGCGAACTGCCTGGTTACGAGGACATGCTGGACATGTATCACGAGAATGTTCAGACTGCGCTTTCCAAGGGATGGAGACTGGGATTTTCCGCGAGCGACGATCATCATGACCACGGGTGGGGCACGGTGTTCCCGGAAACTACCGGCCTGTTTGCAAAAGAGTTGACCCGCAGGGAGATTATTTCAGCGATACAGAACAGGCGTTCCTACAGTATGAACGATACCAATGCGTTTGCGCTGTTCATGGTGAACGGGCGGATAATGGGTACGTCCGCGGCGCTTGCTGATGGTAATCTAAAATTTTATATGCGCGTGGACGACCCGGATGCGGGCGAAGGCGTTAAACAGGCCGTTATATATTACGGAGTGCCCGGCAGCGGCAAGAAGGCCGAGGTGCTGGCCACGCTCGACGGCGCGGTGAGGAAACTGAATGTGCTGAAATACGATCATGTCCAGCCGAAAGGAACTACTTTTTATTACTATGTCCGGGTCACGCAGACTGACGGCAATTTCATCATGCTAAGTCCGGTCTGGCTAACAGTCCGATAAAAGTTATTCAGTGATAAAAGCAGGAAGATGGTGCGCCCTAGTGGATTCGAACCACTGGCCTTCTGCTTCGTAGGCAGACGCTCTATCCAGCTGAGCTAAGGGCGCATCGAGTTGAAAATTCAGCGCGAATCGTGTTTTGGCTTAGACCCCTCAAAATGCCATTGTAGCACCAGTGTAGCACGGAATCCCTGTCTTACCTGTCCCATCGTGTCTCTGCCTATTTAGAAGATGTGCAAAGTCTCAAGTCCCAGCGTTCGTCAACAGTGGATTATACCTCATTGCCT
>CAYHWZ010000205.1:0-5000 GCA_964359975.1 uncultured Elusimicrobia bacterium
AAATCTCAACCCGTTCATCACTATTTCGCGCCAGTCCGGAGCCGGAGGACGCACACTGGCAGAAGCGTTGTCGGAAAGATTCAGCGCATATTCGGCCGACGCTCTTTATCAGGGATGGCAGGTGCTGGACAGGGAAATCTGCCGCCGCATACTCGAAGATCCCCGGATGAAAATTTCCGCGGACGCGATTCTTAAGGAATCGTTCATGACCGGCATGGAGGATTACCTGACCGAAGTGATTGCCGGCATCACGCCGCAGATAGCAGTTTTTCACAAAGTGGCGGAAATTATTCTGTCCTGCGCGCGCGTCGGAAAAGTGATAGTGGTCGGCAGGGCCGGGGCGCTTGTGACACGCGGACTTCCGCTCGGCATCCACGTCCGGCTCATTGCAGACAAACTTGACCGCGTGCAGAGAATCATGAAGCGGGACAGTCTGCCGCGCGCCGAAGCCGACAGATTGGTGACCGAAAACGATGAGTCCCGTTCGCGTCTGGTAAGCGCGTATTTTTCACACAAAGACATCAACAATCCCATGCTCTACGACATGGTTTTCAACACCAGCACGGTTCCCATTCCGGAAATCGCATCAGTTGTCATGCGGATGGTCAAAGATAAAACGAAACATCAGCCCGCTCTGCACGCGGAGCCGGTAAGATGAACAATAAACGAATGAGCGGAGGTAAACATTTCATGAAAATTGACCCGATGCTTATCAGCCGGTACAGCTACAGCAGTTTCAGCGATCTCATCCCGCATGAAGTCTGGCCGCACCGGTCATCGCATACAAGGTTTCCGCTGAATTTCCATACTGATACCCGTGTGCACAATCCCCTGCTCCACCGTCGGCTCATCCAGAGAGGACGTCACCGCATGTTCAGCCGCAGCAAACATGGATGACAAGAATCCTTTGAGCACTGCATACAGAGCTTTCCGCATTGCCGTCAGCATCGCCCCTTAAAAGGGAAAAATTGAAACATTAGCAGGCAGTTCAACATGCTTACATTGAACGCTCGACCATCTGAATCCGGATACGAATGGCACGCGCTGAACATTTCCGCGGCGCTGCGCAAACTCGACACGGATCCGCGCATTGGTTTGACGATGGAAGAAGCAAGCCGCCGTCTCAGGAAATTCGGTCCCAACGAACTCGCGGAACGCAGCGGCAAAAGCCCGTGGAAGATTCTCTTGGAACAGTTCACCGCCGTTATGATCCTCATCCTTGTCGCTGCCTCAGTCATATCCATCCTGCTTGGAGATTACTCGGATGCAGCCGTAATATTGGCCATTATCATTCTCAACGCAGCTCTTGGATTCACCCAGGAATACCGGGCGGAAAAAGCAATGACCGCCTTGAAAAAAATGGCTGTTTCCGCTGCAAAAGTCATGAGAAGCGGACATGTCAGAGAAATATCATCGCGCGAAATCGTGCCGGGAGATATTCTGTATCTCGAATCCGGCAACATTGTCCCTGCAGACGCGCGACTGATGGAAAGCGTCAATTTGAGAGTGCAGGAATCCGCCTTGACCGGCGAATCAGAACCCGTGGAAAAACAGACCGAACCTCTGACAGCGACCGGACTCACGCTCGGTGACAGACTGGATATGGTTTACCGCGGCACAACAGTCACCTACGGACGCGGACAGGCCGTTGTCACTGAAACCGGAATGCAAACCGAGCTTGGACACATTGCAGATATGATCCAGACAGCAGGCAATGAACCGACTCCGCTGCAAAAAAGTCTGGACCAACTGGCAAAACATCTCGCAGTCATCGCGCTGGCAATCGTGACAGTCATTTTTGTGCTCGGAATGCTGCGGGGCGAAAATCTTCACCTCATGTTTTTGACTGCGGTAAGCATGGCAGTGGCCGCGGTGCCGGAGGGATTGCCTGCGGTAGTCACCATAACACTGGCTCTTGGCGCGCAACGCATGCTCGGAAAACGCGCGCTCATCCGCAAACTCCCCGCAGTGGAAACTCTGGGCTCAGTCTCTGTCATCTGTTCCGACAAGACCGGCACATTGACAGAAAACCGCATGACCGTCACAGAACTGTACACTTCCGGACAACGCATTGATTTCACAACCCTGCCAAACGACCGCGCAAAAGTGACAGAAGCGGACAAGTCCACCGTCATCCTGCTTTCAGGAGCCGCGCTCTGCAACGATGCCCGGATGGAAACAGTCAACCCTGCACAATATATCGGCGACCCCACAGAAGGAGCTCTGCTCGTCGCAGCCGCGCGCGCCGGACTGATGAAATCAACCCTGGACGGACTCTTTCCGCGGACAGGTGAAATACCGTTTGATTCCACCCGCAAACGCATGACCACAGTCCACCGCATGTCATCGCGCGTTTCTGCGGGTCCGCAGTCCGTCGGAACAATCATCAGACAAATGGACAGTTCCAACAAACAGTATGCCGCATTTACAAAAGGCGCAGTGGACGGTTTGCTCGAACTGTCGCAGTATGTCTGGCACATTGACCGCGCCGAACTTTTGACTGAAGAATGGAAACAACGTATCCTCGCCGCCAACCGCGAAATGGCGCAGACCGGCACGCGCGTGATTGCCGTCGGGATGAAATTTCTGGACGCGCCAAATCCGGACACCGGAGAAGAATGCGGCTTGACATTCATCGGACTGGCAGGCATGATCGATCCACCGCGCGCCGAAGCCGGTACATCAGTAAAAATATGCAGGAACGCAGGCATCCGCCCCATCATGATCACCGGAGACCATCCTCTCACAGCGCTTCACATCAGCCGCGAACTCGGCATCAGCATCGATGACCGCATCATGACCGGCCAGGAACTGGAACATATCTCCATAGCCGATTTGGAAAAAGTGATCGACGATATCCAGGTTTACGCGCGCGTTTCACCGGAACACAAACTCAAAATCGTCCAGGCGCTGCAGAACAGAGGACACAACGTGGCCATGACCGGAGACGGAGTGAACGACGCGCCCGCATTGAAAAAGGCGGACATCGGAGTGGCCATGGGCATCACCGGCACAGACGTGTCGAAAGAAGCTGCGGACATGGTATTGCTCGACGACAATTTTGCCACTATCGTCGCGGCTGTGGAGGAAGGGCGGACCATTTACAACAACATAAGGAAATTCATCAGATATCTTCTGGCAACGAATCTGGGTGAAATATTGGTGATGCTGTTCGGCCCGTTTTTGGGAATGCCTCTGCCGCTGTTACCGCTTCAGATATTGTGGATCAATCTGGTGACAGACGGACCGCCTGCGCTCGCTCTCAGCGTCGAACCGGCAGAAAAGGACATTATGCGACAGCCGCCGCGCAAACCGGACGAAAACATCCTGGGACGCGGCATGGGATTTCACATTCTGTGGGTGGGACTGCTCATGTCGATTATTTCACTTGCAGGCGGATGGCATTTTTGGAAAGACGGCCGCGCACAATGGCAGACGGTTGTGTTCACAATACTTGCGTTCAGTCAAATGGCAAACGTGCTGGCGAACCGTTCTGAAAGGGAATCCATTTTCCGGCTTGGCCTTTTTTCCAATCCGTGGCTGTTGAGCGCAGTGCTGCTGACAGTCGGACTGCAGTTCGCGCTGGTCTATACACCGTCACTGCAGAAAATTTTCAGCACACAGCCGCTGACGTTTCAGGAACTGTTTATGTGCGCGGGTTTGTCTTCAACTGTCTTCTTCGGCGTGGAACTGGAGAAATGGATACGGCGGAAAACCTGCAAAGTGTTTTGGGCCCGAGGCGATTCGAACGCCTGACCCTCTGCTTAGAAGGGCGAAGTTACAAAATGACTCGCCCGTCAGCCTTACCGTCGATGTTTCGACCCATTTTGATGCCTCCAGATACCTCGTCTTATCCTAATGTGGCAACAGTGAGGCAAACGCCTCCTGCTTAATTGTGCCAACTGCTACGCGCGTATGGTTTGGTCCAACATGAGCGTATCGCTCTGTCATAGCCACAGTTGAATGGCCAAGAAGTTTTCCCAGAGTCGAGAGGTCAACCCCCTGCTCTCTCAATTGCGTGGCGAAACAATGCCGCAGGTCATGAAAATGAAAGTCTTCAATGCCAGCATCCGTTACCGCTTTTCTAAAAGACCTCCTATACAAAGACCACCCTGGCACTTTGCCCTTTTCTTTGCCGAACACATATTCCGAAAGCTTGGGCATAGCTTGCAACACCTTGCCCAGCAACTGAGTCATTGGAACATATCGCGGCCTGCCGGACTTTGTTCGCCTGATCTCAATATGGTTACCATGGACGTCCACATCCTTCCAAAGCAAGTTCAAGATTTCTCCTTGCCTCGCTCCCGTACTATCCGCAAAGAAAGTTATCCGCCTTGTTTCCAGCGGACATGCCTTCAGTAATCTAACCATTTCTTCTTCTTTTAGGTATCTTATTCTCGCATTCTCCTTTTCATTATAGAATTTAATCCTGCTTACAGGATTTCCCACACACATGCCCCATTCAATGCCCTTATTGATACATGCTTTCAATAATGCTAATTCACGGTTGACAGTTGCTCCTACTACCCCATGCGACAGACGATGGCTGCGATATTTCTCCAATTTCTGTAGTGATATTTCATGAACAAAAATATCGCCAAAAAAGCGCTTGATTTTATTGAATTTTCCCACCTTATCTTTGAATGTCGCAGGAGTCCGTTTTGCGTGAAGGTCAAAATACTTCTCGATCAGCTCAAATAATTTTGTTTTGGGTTGCGCGAATCCATACAGTATTTTCTGACATTCGCTTTTCTTCTCATCATAGATTTGACGGGCCAGTTTTTTGTCCGAGGTCTCCGTTGAACCTCTCACGCGGTCCTTACCAGAAATCTTGAAATCATAGTGCCAGTAAGGAGACCCTTTTCTTAGATAGATTCCCATCGTCCGATTTCCTCCTAAATTACTTCTCATCATTTTGTGCGCTGACATGACCAGTTATTGGTCTAATCTCTTTTTTTTGCATCCATCTGTCGATCGAAGATCGACAGAATCGGTGAGTC